>NZ_JBPYDC010000939.1:0-765 GCF_051847575.1 Psychrobacter sp. 1U2 | reverse complement strand
AGCCGATTTGGGCATTGCCTTTGACGGAGATTTCGACCGCTGTTTTTTATTCGATGAAAGCGGCGAATTTATTGATGGTAGCTATGTGGTAGGGATGCTTGCACAAGCGTTTTTAAATAAATACCCAAATGAATCCATCGTCTATGATCCACGAGTAATTTACAATACCGAAGCAGTCATCGAAGAACATAATGGCAAAGCAGTCATTAGTAAGTCTGGGCACTCATTTATCAAGCAAGTCATGCGCGAGTCGGGAGCAGTCTATGGCGGTGAGATGTCTGCTCATCACTATTTCCGCGACTTTTTCTATTGCGACAGCGGGATGATTCCATGGCTATTAACTATCGAGCTATTATCCATTACTGGTAAGACGCTATCTGAGTTGGTCACTGGCTATATTAAAGCTTATCCTAGTTCAGGTGAGCTAAACTTTCATCTCACCACAAATGATGCACCAACTATCATCAGCGCTATCGAGGATAAGTTTAGCGTTGAGAGCCCAGCCAAATCGATGCTTGATGGCTTAAGTCTGAACTTTGGCGAGTGGCGTTTTAATTTACGCGCATCGAATACCGAGCCGCTGATCAGGCTTAATATCGAAACTCGTGGTGATGAGCAGTTATTAGCCGATAAGATACGAGGCATAAAGGAATGGCTTGAAGCACAAGGTGCTGTTTTGGCTTAAAATTTTTTTTGCGGAAAAGGTATGAACTTATAAAAAAATAGGCGCCTGTTAACATAGATATTAACAGGCGCTTTTTGTTG
>NZ_JBPYDC010000938.1:0-765 GCF_051847575.1 Psychrobacter sp. 1U2 | reverse complement strand
AATACATGTATTGACAGTGGTGTCAATAAGTCATATAATGGACGCAACACAACCGCCACGCTTAGTGCCCTCAGGGTAACGCGCAACCATGGCGGTTTTTTAATATCTGAAAATCCTGAGATTTATTCCCATGGAGTGACTAAATGACCTTAGTTACCTACTCCAAACCACCTATAACCTTTGCACAGCAAATCATGAGCCTTGAACAAAAAGGTATGCTTTTTGAAGATAAGGGGGCTGCTGAAGCTAAGTTAGCTAGTATTAGCTATTATCGTTTAAGCGGTTATTGGTATCCTTTTCGAATTCGTAATAACCAAAATGTCGTTACTAGTCAATTTCGGGGCGGAACAAACTTCAATGAAGTTATTTCTTTGTATCAGTTTGATCGTAAGTTGCGTTCCTTAGTTTTTGATGCTATTGAATATTTTGAAGTAGCCGTTAGAACCCAATTTACTTACCAATTAGGTCATAGCTACGGTGCTTTTGCACATGTAAATAGGCAAAACTTTCATCCTAAGTTTAAGCACTATAAATGGGTCAAAAAGTTAAAGTCTGAAGTAAAGCGCTCGAAAGATGACTTTATAAGACATTACGAAAATAAATATAACGATTTCCCCATAGTACCTATTTGGATGCTCACAGAGGTTATGTCCTTGGGTTCACTATCGCATGGTTATGAGGGTCTAAAGAATAATAATCGAGAAAAAAAGCATATTGCTCGATATTTTAATCTACATTATAAAAAGCTAGAGAACTGGCTCCATG
>NZ_JBPYDC010000937.1:0-766 GCF_051847575.1 Psychrobacter sp. 1U2 | reverse complement strand
AGGTATAGAGCAGCTAAAAACCTCAGCTGAGCGCGGGGTTGCTGGTATTGTAGCAGTAACTTTGGCCATGCCAGCGGCGCAGTCAACTGTTTATGCTATTGCCATTGGTATCGTGCTCTATATCTTGATCGAAAGACCAAATGCTAGACAGCGCAAAGAGATGCAAGCAAATTCTCTGTCAGACAGTAAAATTGACTCTGTTGATAAAGACTATTGATAAAATGCTTTGATTAAGCGGATATCAGAAGAGCATTTTTGTTCTTCTGATACCCGCTTTTTTATGATGTTTAAAAGGTATGTTGACTATGTTTGGTATTGAAAACTATCTGGGCTTTATCTTGGCAGCTATTTTACTAAACCTGACACCTGGCACAGATAGCATGTATATCATTACGCGTAGTGTCTCACAAGGGAACAAAGCCGGTCTCTATTCTGTACTGGGCATTGTCACTGGAATACTAGTGCACACGGTATTGGCGGCATTAGGACTATCAATCATTTTAGCCAACTCTCCACTAGCATTTACTATCGTTAAATATATTGGTGCCAGCTACCTATGCTATTTAGGGTTTAAAATGCTAACCAGTAAATCGAAATCTATCCTATCAGACAGTTTGCCCAATAACGGAAAACTTGTACAAGCTGAGTCTTTGAATTATAGGCGAATCTATAAGCAAGGCGTATTGACCAATACTTTTAACCCTAAAGTGGCTTTGTTCTTTTTAGCTTTCTTTCCTCAGTTTGTCGATTCTAATTACGCTCATGG
>NZ_JBPYDC010000936.1:0-767 GCF_051847575.1 Psychrobacter sp. 1U2 | reverse complement strand
CAATGTTAACGTAGCGATCGCCTGGTCGCACGATAATATCGATATCAGGATTGACCTCAGCCAATAATAATGGTGGCTGCGTTAACACCAATCTTTCACCAACAATACTCAGTTTGGCTTGCAGCTCTTGTTGCCAATTGATGGTTCCAATCAAGGTACCTGTACCTGTACCACTATTAAACTTACCGTCAATAGCTGCTTCTGTCCCGCGGATTTTTGCTGTAGCGTTTATTTTGGATAAATTGACTGGTAGGTCAAGCATCGCAACACGACCATTAGCAAGTTTTACATCGCCATAAAACTGGGGCTTGGTTAAGGTGCCGCCAATGCCGCCTGCCATCGTAATATTACCTTCTAATACGCGCATTCCTGGGAAAAACGGCTTTAAGATAGCCAGATTAAATTCGTTAAGTACTAATGCCCCTGATATTGGTTTAGGCGCTTTGTACGGATCTACGATGGCTTCAGAGTAACCGCGAGCACCGTTACCAGTATTGACATCTGCACGCAGTTTTAATCCTTCAGGAACTGATAATGCGATGAGTGATATACGCTCATAAGGGATGGTTACAGGTGCAGCATCACCATCTTGAATCAGACCTATTTTGCCATTGTCAGAATATAGCGTTGTATTGATGGTAGGCGGTTTGCCACGTTGCCAGCCGACAATAGCTTTGCCATTAATTTGACCATGCCAATCAATATCTTTGGGTAAGAACACTGAAAACAGTGATGTATCAAGCTTTTGTAAAGCCAAATTAACATTA
>NZ_JBPYDC010000935.1:0-767 GCF_051847575.1 Psychrobacter sp. 1U2 | reverse complement strand
GTCCTGACTGTTATCAATAAACAAACGCACAGCACCCACACGCTGGGCAACAGCACGGCCACCAGATTTTAAACGTCTGTATTCTAAAAAGCTACCAACAACAAAGCTGCCTATCGTCCACATAACCGTCAGTATCAATGCCCAATAATAAATACCATCGGTAAATAACGTTAGCAGCAGTGCCATAACCCCAAGCGCCAGCATCACATGTGCAAGTACAATCAAAAAAAACAACCCGTAAAGTAACAGGCTGCGCCGCGTCCGTATCCGCTGTTCAGCAAAAAAATCCATCAGCTTATCTCAAGTTAACCCAATCTGTTCAAGTTTTAACCCATATTGACGACAGGTGCTTGAGCAATGGCCTTTCTGTCTTCAAACACTAACGGACTGAGCGGACGAAAACTAAAAGTGCTGCTGACAAGGTTATTTGGGAACACTTCGCGGTCATTGTTATAAAACATCACGCTATCGTTATAATGCTGACGCGCAAAGCCTATACGATTTTCCGTATTGGTCAGCTCGTCCATCAACTCTTTAATCATACTGTCTGCTTTTAGCTCAGGATACGCTTCCACCACAGCTGAGAATTGCCCCAATGCTTTAGACAACATGCTTTCTGCTTTGGCAAATAGCGCCATATGCTCAAGCGAGTCTGGCTGATGTTTATTAGAGTCCTGCAAGCTTTGGGCATGATTACGCACACTAATCACGCGGGTCAGCGTTTCTTCTTCATGGGTCAAATAACGTTTGGCAGTCTCTACCAAGTT
>NZ_JBPYDC010000934.1:0-767 GCF_051847575.1 Psychrobacter sp. 1U2 | reverse complement strand
ATGGTAGTGTGGCTCCGGCCATGTGAGAGTAGGTCATCGTCAGCTCTCTATTCCTAAAAAGCCCCCACAACAACGTTGTGGGGGCTTTTTTTTGTCTGGGATTGGGTAGGGCTTTAAGGAATAGCTACTGGTCATTGCTGCTGCATTCTATTACACTATTTCTATATTTAAGTTAACTTCCTTAGAAAGGATAGAGTATGACAACATCAAAAGTAACCTACCAAGGCGACCTACGTACTACTGCCATACATTTGCAATCAAACAATGAAATCATTACTGATGCTCCGACTGATAATCAGGGTAAGGGCGAAGCATTTTCACCGACTGATTTGCTAGCGACCAGCTTAGCCAGTTGTATGTTGACGATTATTGGTATCAAAGCGCAAGATATGGAAATTGATATTGCAGGCACTACGGCTGAAGTGACCAAAGTTATGGCAGCTGACCCCAGACGAGTCAGTGAAGTTCATGTTGCTATTACCTTTAATCAACAGCTTGATGAAAAAACACAAAAGATATTCTATAACACCGCGCTCATGTGCCCGGTTGCGAAAAGTATCCATCCTGATATCATGCAAAAGGTGACTATTGATTCTAAAGAATATTAATTCTAGAAACTAGCACAAGTGATTTTCGATGATGTTAATCGTGTATATCTCGGTACTAATTTGGTGTCAAAGCCGTCGATACAGTGACTGATGTTGTAGCTACTATTGAAGAGAGTCAGTAAAGTGAATATGATCATTATATTACCAAGGCAGCTTGTG
>NZ_JBPYDC010000933.1:0-767 GCF_051847575.1 Psychrobacter sp. 1U2 | reverse complement strand
TCGCTTCTTGCTCAGTGAGACCAACCCATGCGATTTCTGGATGCGTATAAATAACGTTGATAATAGTATCATAGTTGACTTGTGCTTTTTCACCATGAATACGCTCAACCGCCATCATGCCCTCTTCCATGGCTTTATGCGCCAGCATAGGACCACGGACTAAATCACCAATGGCATATACGCCATCAAGATTGGTTTTACATTGTTCATTGACATCGATCAAACCACGTTCAGTCAAGGTAATACCGCTGTCATCACCCAGTAGTTTTTCAGAGTAAGCACGGCGACCGACACAAACGATGAGCTTATCAAAACGCTCCTCGCTCGATTCGCCTTTGTTTTCGCTTGTAACGACGACTTCATCACCTTGTACTTCAGCATTGGTTACTTTGGTATCGACACGGATATCAAGGCCTTGCTTCTTAAACATCTTACGAGATTCTTTAGCGATGTCTTTATCAGCAGCGGCTAAAAATTCAGGTAGCGCTTCGTATACAACCACTTCACTACCTAAGCGGCGCCATACAGAACCAAGCTCAAGACCGATAACACCAGCACCGATAACGCCTAAACGTTTAGGCACTTCAGTGAAATCAAGCGCGCCTGTTGAGTCAACGATACGATCGCCGTCAGTTTTGGCGACTGGAATCTCGATAGGCACAGAGCCTGCTGCCAAAATAACGTTTTTTGCAATGATGGTGGTCTCAGATTCATCTTCTAAAGCGACAAACTTAACTTTTTTGTCACCACCTTTACCGTCAACTAAC
>NZ_JBPYDC010000932.1:0-768 GCF_051847575.1 Psychrobacter sp. 1U2 | reverse complement strand
AAACAGTCTTTGACTGATAGCAAAGCTCGCCATAACAACAAGCATGACTCTATACAGGTAGACGACGATAGTGAAAGTGTTGCTGTAGCAGACAATATAACGAGTACCGATGACGGTAACTCTTTAATGATGGCGGCTAAACCTGATAGCCCTGACAACATACAGCATCGACGTACTCCGATGATTTCAGATGCCAATACGGATAGCGAGTTACAGGCGACTTTGATTGGCGATTATGTAGGTATATTGCCATGCTCATTTTGTTCTGGTATTACAGTGACCCTAAATTTGTTCGCTGATGGTTCAATCACCAAGACGAGCATCTACGAAAACCCAACTACTCCCAAAGTACCCCTGACTGAATATGGTATCTATCGTCAAGACAATGACACTATTACTATTGTTTATGAAAACGATCAAATTGAAAGCTATCGTATTGACAACAACCATCTCGTTATGCTCAATGATGACGATACCTTGAATACAGATTATACTTTATCACTTAAATAAGTAATTGTTTATAAAGTCAGCTACCATCATGCGTATATCAATATAGTTACAACTTTGTTAGCGCCTTTTAAATATACTATCTACGCCTACTTGTTGGGCGTTTTTTATTGGTTATCTATTGGTGTTTACTTTACAATAAGCGCTGCTAGCACTAATGAACAGTTTAGTAGCCGTTAGATACTGAACCTTTTTTAGTGTATTAAAGGTTCGTTTTTGCCAGTACAACTTCATTTAATTCTTATCATCATAGCGTGGAGC
>NZ_JBPYDC010000931.1:0-768 GCF_051847575.1 Psychrobacter sp. 1U2 | reverse complement strand
TGCCTATGGTATTTTGGGTGCAGTCATCGCGGTGTTTGGCGAGTCATTAGGAATTATTGGCTGGCTACAAAACCCAATTATCTTGATTAGCTTTGCTATCATCTTTGTATTGCTAGGGCTATATATGCTGGGCGTATTTACTATTCGTCTGCCACGTGCCATTAGTAGTAAGATGCAAGGCTTGAGTCAAGCGGGCGATAGTAAGCTTGGTAGTACGGGAGGCAGCTTGGTTGCTGGGTTTTTATCAGCATTGGTCGTATCGCCTTGTGTGTCCGCGCCACTATTTGGCGCATTGCTCGCAGTTTCGACTATCGGTAGTCCGCTGCTTGGTTTTGCCGCCTTATTTATGCTTGGTTTTGGTTTGTCAGCGCCGCTTATTTTAATTGGTGCAACCCAAGGCAAAATCATACCGAAGGCTGGCGAGTGGATGAACTGGGTCAAACAAGGCTTTGCTTTATTATTATTTGCAGTGGCGCTATTATTAATTGAGCGCGTGTTTGTATCGCCTGTAATGCTGTTAGTATGGGCATTATGGTTTATGGTGGTAGCGACATGGGCGTGGAGCTGGCTGGGTCGTGGTCGAATGCTCACCCAAGCACTTGGTTTAGTGACCGGTATTTGGGCAGCTTGTTTGATTATTGGTGCGGCACTAGGTAACGACGATAGTCTACATCCGTTAGCGTCACTAAGCGCTGCACCGATGATGCTACAGTCGGCTAATGGTCAAGCGGCTGGCAATAAGAATGCGAACGATGAGCACGTCACGAC
>NZ_JBPYDC010000930.1:0-769 GCF_051847575.1 Psychrobacter sp. 1U2 | reverse complement strand
CAAAACTCAACGATCAAAGCCGCGCATCTACAACGGATCGAAGACTTTATACATTTTAACTTAGCCAATCCTCAGATTTCTCCTAAACTGGTCTCACAATCTTGTCATATCTCTGAACGTTATATTCATCTGTTGTTTCAAGACCTACCTTACTCGTTTTCAGGATGGGTCAAACTGACCAGGTTACTGGCTGCAAACAAACTATTAACCAAAGCCAATTATAGCTCTGTTGCTGAGGTTGCTTATCAAGTTGGTTTTACCGATCAAAGCTACTTTTCACGTATTTACAAACAACACTTTGGCTTCTCACCCAAAGATACACCTTTTAATGACGCCAAGCCCTATGAGCACAGAGCGAATACTAATTAAATCATACTAGCGTACTAATACCACCTACAAGCTTATGCTCTTAATAAATAAAGTCTGACTTCCATTATTGATACGATTGTTTATCGGCAGTTTTACTTATCGATGTGCACGACTAATAACTAAGTTTTTTAAGAGTCCAATTAGCCCTACCGTTTATTCCTAAATGGAATAACTACATGATAACTCGGTGTTAGACCTTATTCCAAAAATCAGGATAATCACTCCTTTGTTATTCATTTTTTGATTTCTTAGGAGTTTGTAATGCAGTTATTGTTACTAGTGGCTGTTTTTGTCGCATTACTATATGGCTTGTGGCGTTATCACCGTCAGAGTGATTCGTTAAGTCGTAGTGTTTTCCTAGGTTTATTTGTCGGCGTAGGTTTTGGTTTGGCGCTTTCAG
>NZ_JBPYDC010000929.1:0-769 GCF_051847575.1 Psychrobacter sp. 1U2 | reverse complement strand
TGCTGAAGAAGAGCAAACAGAATCGGCGACTAATTAATAGCGGATTTAATAAGTAAAATCTGAGCTGTTGGTCTTTAGTAAATATCAAGGATGATTATGAGCAACCATTTTGTCTCCGCGATCGTAATGGCAAATATGTCTGTTGTGAGATCGACTAGAGTGAATCGTTTATTAGCTCCTTCATTGGCTATGGCGGCAGCGTTTACGTTAGCTGGTTGTAGTAATAGCCAAGAAAGTGCTGAGAACGTTAATGCAACAGTTGATGAAACTACGGCAGCGGCTGAGTCAGGTGAGGTGCTACGTGTTGGTACCGAAGGCGCTTATGCGCCTTTTAACTATACCAATGCAGATGGGACACTCGGCGGTTTCGATGTCGATATGGCCAATGCCATTTGTGCGGATATGCAAGTCACCTGTGAGATTACGGCGCAAGATTGGGACGGTATCATTCCTGGCCTGAAGGCTGGCAAGTATGATGCGATTGTAGCTGCGATGTCTATAACGCCAGAGCGCGCGCAGCAAGTCAGCTTTACTGATCCTTATTTTAGCAATACTTTGGTGTTTTTGGCCAAACAAGACAGTGGCTTTGATCCAAGTCTGAGTAGTGATATCGATGCTCACTCTATCGCCGCCCAGCGCTCGACCATCTCTTCACAGTGGTTAGAGGAAGCTTATCCAAAAGCAAATATGAAGTTATATGATACTTTGAGCAATGCGTTTTTGGACTTAGGGTCAGGTCGCGTTGATGCAATGATCTCTGATAAGCTGC
>NZ_JBPYDC010000928.1:0-769 GCF_051847575.1 Psychrobacter sp. 1U2 | reverse complement strand
AATTAATTTATATCAAAAAGGAGTGGACAATGGAATGTCTACAATCACAATATTCTCTTGACCATCTCAATAACATCGCTTTTGCAATATGCATTAAGTATTGTAAATAATCGGAGATAGCAATGGGAAAAATTTGGCGTTGGTACATGAGTATGTCGTTTATGGTCAAGATGACCGGCGGCTTTTTAATTGGAATCTTGCTTGGAGTTGTACTTGGTGAACATAGTAGCTTTCTAGCACCACTCGGTACACTATTTTTAAACTTATTGAAAATGATCGTAATCCCGCTTGTAATATTTTCTTTGATGGTAGCGGTTAATCACTCAAACCCTAAAGAATTAGGTCGGATAGGATTAAAAATATTTCCTTTCTACCTCTTTTCAACAGGTATCGCAGTAGTCATTGGTATCATCTTAGCTAAAATAACAAACCCAGGGGCTGGTTTTTCTTTGCCTACAGAAGTTGTTATGGATGCTCCTGTTCGCCCCTCCTTTATAGATACACTACTGAATATGGTGCCGAGTAATATTTTTAATGCTCTTGCTCAAGGCAATATTCTAGCAGTAGTTTTTGTTTCCGTCATAGCTGGCTTAGCTATTTTGTTTATGCGCCATTCATTGGATAAAAAGCAGCAAGAAATGGGAGAGTTATTATTTAAACTCATCGAAGCTGGTAATGAAGTAATATCTAAAATCCTTAATGGTATCTTGATATATGCGCCTATTGGAGTATTAGGCATTACTGCTAATACATTTGGAACTCAAGGACT
>NZ_JBPYDC010000927.1:0-770 GCF_051847575.1 Psychrobacter sp. 1U2 | reverse complement strand
GCAAAGGCAAAGGGAAGTAATATCGCCACGCCATTAATAGGACCAAGTCCAGGCAACATACCGACCACGGTACCTATAAAAGCACCGACCAGGGCTATCATCAAGTTTTCGGGTGTAGAGGCGACAGCGAAGCCATGCATTAAAAAATTAAAGGTTTCCATAATAGCTATCCCATTATCCCTGATAATAATCCAAGTGGTAACACGACATCTAATACCATGTCGAACAAAACGTATAAGGCGATACTGATCACAATTGAAAAAATCAGGCTCTTAATAGGATTACCAGCAAATAATAGACCGACTGCGAAACACATGAGTATAGTTGCAAGGATAAAACCTAAAAATTCAAATATCAGACTATAAACAGTCAATGCAATGATGCACAAAATTAGATTTCTAATAACGGTTTTGTCGTAACCTAAAATAATTTTTTTGGTAAAACGAGCGGGGCGAAAAGCAATCACTAAAGTCAGAAACGCCATAAGGGAGAAAATCAGAATAGGATAAGGGCGAGGTCCTATAGGATCATAAGCGATAGGGGCAACATAACTCATAGCCAAATAGATTAAAAATAAGCTAAATAATGCCATTAGCCCAGAAAATAAACGTTCCATCGTCATAAGGAACACTCCTTGCGTTTTGAGGCAAAAAGGCTAACAACTGCATACATTGTTAGCCTTTGAAAAATACTATAAATGCTTAGTATTTAGTCCATGGTTATTGGGCTTCAACAAGACCGTATTCAGCCGACAACTCGCGCAGCTCACC
>NZ_JBPYDC010000926.1:0-770 GCF_051847575.1 Psychrobacter sp. 1U2 | reverse complement strand
AGTACTGTCTTCACTAGCAGACGCTTTTGTCATTGTCATAATATAGATATTACCCTGTCAGACGCTTATAAACTAAACCCAGCAACCGATTATTTATAACCTGCTTTATCCATCATCTGGATCGCTTGTGTTTGTAGTTCGCCAAATTTTTGCACATTGATATCGTCTTGTTTGAACGTGCCCCACGATCTGAGCATGTCTGACTCATCAACGCCTTCTTTTACTGGATACTCTTTGTCTGAGCTGGCATAAATACCTTGAGCTTCATCAGAGGACAACCACTCTATTAGTTTAAGCGCACCATCTGGATTGTCTGAGTTGGTGGTCACACCAGCGCCAGAGATATTTACATGTGTGCCTGTTGTATCTTGGTTTGCCCAAAATATCTCGACAGGGAAGTCAGGCTTTTCATCAAGTATACGGCCATAGTAATAACTGTTAGCAATACCAACTTCACATTGACCTGCAGCGATGGCTTCTAACATGCTGGTATCATCACTAAATACGTCAGTCGCTAGATTATCGACCCATCCACGAATAACCTCTTCTGTCTTTTCTTCGCCCAAATGCTCCATCATACTGGCGACAAGCGATTGGTTATAGACCTTTTTAGAGGTACGCAAGCACAGTTTACCTTTCCACTTTGGATCAGCCAAATCTGCATACGTTGATAACTCATCAGCACTGACTTTGTTTGGATCATAAAATATCGTGCGTGCACGCAGCGACAGACCTGTCCACTGACCTTTTGGATCTCGGTATTTAGCAGG
>NZ_JBPYDC010000925.1:0-771 GCF_051847575.1 Psychrobacter sp. 1U2 | reverse complement strand
CTTTACCTAAGATGTTTTTGCCATCAAGATTGATATTGCCTTCTGCACGCATGCCGGGATATAAGTCATACATACGATTAAAAGTACGTAGCAGAGTCGATTTTCCGCAACCTGACGGGCCGATAAAGGCAGTGACCTTTTTATCAGGAATGTCGATATTGATGTTTTTTAGTGCCTGAAAATCACCATAATAAAAGCTTAAATCACGAATCTGCATTTTTGCTGCAGGCATGTTTTTGGGAATATCATGCAGTGTTTGCTTAGTTAGGTTTGCCGCATCTGGCTGCTGCATTTGCGCTGCCGTCGACATTGGCCTATTTAGTAGATTGCCTGTCGGCGTCTTGAAGTTATTCGTATTAGTTGTTGTACGGACTTTGCTTATGACGTCATTCATAATGTTATCCAACCTAGCTTAATGAATATAAATTTAAGTAAATGGTGTAGTTGATCTACTTTAAAAACGACCCAGTGTTGTTGGAATATATTTCGCGCGGCCTCTGTCGGCGTAGGCACAGCACGCAAGTGAAATTTATTCCAGCAACACATGTCAAAAACGCATCATTTTTATTTAGTAACTGCTTTTATTTGGTTTGTCTGCTATTTGCTGGAGCTGCGACCACCGATGAATCTTGCCAAGACATTTAGGACCAATACCGAAGCGGTAATGAGCAGTGCAGCGGCCCATGCAAGTGCATGCCAATTGTCATAAGGGCTCATCGCAAACTGATAAATGGTATTAGGCAAGTTAGCAATTGGCTGACTCATATCGGT
>NZ_JBPYDC010000924.1:0-771 GCF_051847575.1 Psychrobacter sp. 1U2 | reverse complement strand
GGTCTGTTATTTACGATTGACGTGGCTATTTTAGCTGCTCAATATCTACTTCAATGATCGGCGCTTGCCTATCTATCTGGCGCTTAAGCTGACGTAATTGCTCGACCTCATCTAATAGCTCAAGTATTAAACCAATCGCTGGTACACTGGCGTCAAAGTCGCGACTGAGACGTGAGGCACGGCGTACAGTTGTTAGCTGGTAACCCGTAAACTGCTCACGCTCCGGTACGTCATATTCGATGATGTTTTCTTCTATCAACTTGATGACCCATTGACGCTCTTGACCACAGGCAGTCACTAGCTCATCTAAACTCATAATAATATCGGTAAATTCAGGCGAGTGTTTCATAATTATTATCCTCGTTTGCTCTTTATGTCGTCGTTATCGTATTCATCTTTGCGCTTTATGACCTATAGCTTGTCACATTGATTGGCAGCTATAAATAACGACTTTTAACGATTAATAGCGGTATCGGCAAAAGCGTGTTTTAGTTGCTCATAAGCTTTAGTGGCAGCCTCGCTACTGATATCAGGATTAACGATGTTTAAGGTTAAGTATAAATCGCCCGCTTGTTTAGCAGGGATACCTTTACCTTTTAGACGCAAGTTACTACCTGATTTGCTGTTTTTAGGAATCGTGACACCAAGCGTACCTGCTGGCGTACTGACGTTTATTTTATCTCCTAATGCTGCTTCCCAAGGCGCAATATTGACCGTCTGATAGACATCTGCGCCTTCGATACGGATATTAGATGTGTGGCTGATTTTAAC
>NZ_JBPYDC010000923.1:0-771 GCF_051847575.1 Psychrobacter sp. 1U2 | reverse complement strand
AGTAGTGCTTGTGAATATTTATTAATTGAATAAAAACCATACATGGTTGAGACTAGCTTTGGTCGATGTTTTACGCGTGCTCGGCGCAGGGCTAAATGCAATATCCAAGCAGGTGTGCGTGAATGCACATGGATAATATCAGGATTGTATTGTTCGATAAGATGACGTAAAGGGGCAACTTGTAAGATTGATAACCATGATTTTTTATACATATGCAGCTGATGGTATATATTGCCATCTCGCTCTAAACGTTTGACCAAATCGTTATCATCATCGGCACTAGAGACAATAATAGAAGTATGCCCGTTTTTGGCCAAAGCACGTCCAAGATGAAAAATCCCACGTTCGGATTCATCATGCTTTAAGGACGACAGTAAGCGCATAACTTTCATAATAGCGTGGGCCACCAGTTAGGATATCAAGCTGCTATTGTCAGTTAAAAATGCTGAAAACTCAACCATGAAGACCGATTAGAGGTGACAAATCGCCATGCTGGCTCAAGTTTTTACAGTTTAAAGAATTGATGAGTGGCTAACGACGCTTTTGCAAGTGTTCAGCATTGGGCAATATTTGCTTTTCGCTTAAGTATTTCCAATAGCGCTGCGGTAAATACTGTCTGTGCAAACGAGGGTTTTTGCGCTCTTTAATGTTGACGTTGGTAAAGTAACCTTGCCAAAATTTTTGATAGCGCTGTTCGTCCTCACTATGAATACTGGCAGGATGACGAAGGACTGCCTCATCAAGCTCAGTGATGGTTTGTAGGGCAGCGGG
>NZ_JBPYDC010000922.1:0-772 GCF_051847575.1 Psychrobacter sp. 1U2 | reverse complement strand
ATTTGATCAATACTAAATAAACCTTCCGTCGCACGGGTGGCAACATTAATAATATCAGCATCACGGATCGCATCACCTACCTCTTCGCAGACGCTGATTTCAATATCCCATTGAGCATAATCACGGGCAAAACGGGTTTTAAATTGCGCTGCACCCTCATGGTTTCTGTTCCATAGATATACTGTTTTAATGTCAGGGCGTACTGTCAACACAGCATTTAGTTGTTCATAAGCCATACCGCCACAACCGACGACAGCGACACTTTGACAATCAGGCTTTGTCATATACTTAGTAGCGATACCTGATAATGCAGCGGTGCGCACTTGAGTGATATAAATGCCATCCATAATGGCCAATATCTCACCAGTGTCATTATTTGATACAGTAATAATGGCAGTGGTCGTTGGCATATCACGGCTAGGATTATCAGGACAAATGGTGACAAGCTTTACGGCAGTATACTCTTTTTCACCATCATAGATAGTTGCTGGCATTGATAAGTGCGAGCCTGAGCTATGCTTCTTATCCTCGCCAAAAGTCTCAATGACTAAACGTTCAGGCGCCTTTACCCAATTAGGATGAGCCGCTTGCTGATGTAATAGCTCTTCGATAGCATCAATAGCTGCTTGCATATTGAGATGTTCGGTCACTACCGCTTGATTTAATAATTGCACTATGAGCACTCCTTGCTGGTTGAATTTATAATCGTATTTATTATGGCGTTGTTGCTACTTTCATTTATTGGATACTTAGTTACTTAATTACTTGCTTG
>NZ_JBPYDC010000921.1:0-773 GCF_051847575.1 Psychrobacter sp. 1U2 | reverse complement strand
CGTCTTAACTTATTGGTTAACGTCTTGGGTAAAAATCCTGCTGATCTATTTGACGAGTTTGATGGGAAAGTACAGCCAGAAAAAGGCTCAGGCGATGTCAAATACCACAATGGTTATTCATCTAATGTAATGACACCAGGCGGTGAAGCTCATCTAGCATTGGCTTTTAACCCATCCCACCTTGAAATCGTTGCCCCCGTACTACAAGGCTCTGTTCGCGCTCGTCAAGTACGCCGTAATGATCAAGCTCGTCATAATGACAAAGATGGCAACTCAGTATTGCCAATCGTTGTGCATGGTGATGCAGCGTTTGCTGGTCAAGGCGTGGTGCAAGAGACTTTTCAGATGTCACAGACGCGTGCTTATACCACGGGTGGTACGGTACATATTGTCATAAACAACCAAGTTGGCTTTACGACCAGTCGTCAAGAAGATTTGCGTTCGACAGAATACTGCACCGATGTCGCCAAAATGGTTCATGCTCCTATTTTACATGTAAACGGTGATGATCCTGAATCGGTTGTTTTTGCCGCGCAGCTTGCACTTGATTACCGTCATGAGTTTGATAAAGATATTATTATCGATCTGTTTTGTTATCGCCGTAACGGTCACAACGAAGCCGATGAGCCTTCTGCAACTCAGCCATTGATGTATTCCGTTATCAAAAAGTTACCAACGACTCGTGCACTCTATGCACAGCAATTAGTAGAAGCTGGTGTGATCGATGAAGAAAAAGCCAAAAATTACGAGGACTTATACCGTGAGTCGCTAGA
>NZ_JBPYDC010000920.1:0-774 GCF_051847575.1 Psychrobacter sp. 1U2 | reverse complement strand
AAGCTTTGTTCGCCGCGCACTTTACTAATGGTCGCAACATTTCTGACAAAGAAGTACTTGCTGATATCGCAGCGGAGATTGGGTTAGACCGTAGCGAGGCGCTGACAGTGTTAGAAGATCAACGTTTTGCAAAAGAAGTACGAGAGACTGAGCAGCACTGGCAGCAGCAGGGTATTCAAAGCGTACCAGCCATCATTTTTAATGAGCGTCATCTGGTTAGCGGTGCTCAAGGGGTTGAAAACTATACTCAAATTCTAAAGCAACTGGCTGACATGGCTGATTAAATTATATCGATTCTGTGGCGCTATCATTACGCAAGGCTTCTATTGATTGCGCCATATCTTCGGCAAGCTCATGTACGGCAGCACTATCTACATCGCGCTGTGCAAAAGCGCGCAGCCCCATTATCTCCGCTTGCAAACGCCGAGCCAGCCTCACAGGGTCAAGCTCACTATCAAGCTCTCCTATGCGCTGAGCTTCTGTAAAGCAGTCAATAAATCGCGCTTCCATTCCAGCCAGCATTGCCTCAACCTTTTGTAAGGCTGATTGCTCACGAGCGCCAAGCTCCAACAAGCTTTTTACCAGCATACAAGCGCGACTTGGCAGCCCCTTATCGAGAATTCCACCAAGCTGTCGCAAGTAGGCAGCTAGCCCCATCAATGGCGAGCTATGGGTCTTCAAAGTATACTCTAACTCAGCCAATGACAGACGAGCATAGTACTCTAATACTTCTTGGAACAGTCCATCCTTGCTACCAAAAGCGGCATAAATACT
>NZ_JBPYDC010000919.1:0-774 GCF_051847575.1 Psychrobacter sp. 1U2 | reverse complement strand
TTCCGTGATGCGCACGAAGTCGTTGGCAATGCCGTTGCACTAGGTATTAAAGAAGGCGTTGATTTAAGTGATTTGTCGCTGACGCAGTTACAGCAGTTTAGTGATGCAATAGGTGATGATGTCTTTGATTTCTTAACCTTAGAAGGTTCATTGGCAGCTCGTGACCATTTAGGCGGCACTGCACCCAATCAAGTTAAGCAAGCGGTCATTAATGGTCGTGCGCGCTTAAAAGCGTTTGCTTAAACGCCTAATCTAAAAACCGCTTTAACTTTGTATATTTAACACTCACTTCTAATACGCATAAGTTAGGGCGAGTGTTTTTAGTTGTCATACCATTGCCAACATTTATATTAAGCGGGTTGACTGTTACCTTCTATACACTTGATACCCTTGGCTAAACGGTCTAAGACCGCTATCATAGATAGATATTAATATTCGACTTAATAAATAAATAACTTACTGAATAAGGAGCGCCCTGTGACTGAGAGTTTTAATCCGCAAGCCAATACCGTTTTTTGCCGTAAATATCAGCAAGAACTGCCAAAAATGCCGCATCCGCCTTTTCCTAATAAAAAAGGTCAAGAGCTACAAGAAACGGTCTCTGACAAAGCATGGCAAGAGTGGCTTGAGCAGCAGACGATGCTGATTAATGAGAACCACCTAAGTATGATAGACCCACAAGCTAAAAAGTTTTTAACTGAGCAACGTGAGAAATTTTTAGACAATGAAGATTATGAGCGTGCACAAGGCTGGACACCAGAGACTTAAAACTCA
>NZ_JBPYDC010000918.1:0-774 GCF_051847575.1 Psychrobacter sp. 1U2 | reverse complement strand
TGATCCGCGTAATGCTTGGCAATGTAATAGTCTTTTAAGTCAGCGATGGCAGGATTGTCCCATTTGCTGGTATCCAGTGAAAATACCGTACTTAACATGATATAACGTTTAATACCTTTGTCTTGCGCCGCTTGCATGGTCTTGACTGCACCATGCAAATCAACTTCTAACACACCCTTGCCGCCAGAACCTGCTACAAAATATACTGCCTCGATATCATCAGCAATTTGGTTTTGGATAGCGTCTTTTTCTGCGGTAATATCCAAATCTAACTGCGTGTAATTATCATCATTAAATAACTTCTCATCTTGACGGGTAGTACCGACCACTTGATGGTTATCGGATAATAATTGCTCAACCAGATCACTACCAACGCGACCACTTGCGCCTATGACTAGAATTTTCATAATCTTCCCTATTTTTGTTCGTATTGTCGTTATGCTATAAATCTTTATGATAAAAGTACTTTGTATTCAAAGACTTCTTATTAAAAATAAGTATTAAAAGTAATTATTAAAAACTGTATATAAGGTAACAAGAATAGGTAGCACACTTCGTTATGAAGCGTGCCAGTTGCATAGTGTTTGGTTATAGAGTGTATAAGGTTTGCAAGGGAAGTGAGATTAAGAATTGAAAAGTTAACGTACCAATTTGTTTAGACCATCGGCAAATGCTTTTTTGTCGCGATCGCCATAAGGTTTTTGTCCGCTCATTTCTTGCAGCTCTAGTACGCCAGTGCCGCGCATAGTATCCATGAAGTCACGCATATTGAGC
>NZ_JBPYDC010000917.1:0-775 GCF_051847575.1 Psychrobacter sp. 1U2 | reverse complement strand
AATGTAAATTTAAAAGGGGTGCTATTGGCGATACCAGAGAGTATGTCATCTGCATTATTGGATGTAGAGGGCGAAGTTAAAAATTACCGTATTAATGAAAGCTTGCAAGACAGCGGGTATATACTGGTTGCTGTCGATTGGAACGCTGTCGTTATTGCTGATGCTAGTGGCAGGGAGACAGTCATTAGCATGGCGGACTCTATGCCACTTGATCAAAGCGATATGATAGCAGGGAATGTAAGTAATCAGCGCTTGCCAAGTAATGAACCGGTCGATGACTTGCAGCCGATGCCATTACCTAATGCAATACCGAATGACAATGTTGTCAATGCGGCTACTAGCTCCAATGATGGCTCTGACAATGACTCAACAGACAGTGATTCTACAAATGATAGCAATGGTGCAGCCAGCTCAAGCTCAGCTATTGATGAAGCTGTCACTGCATTACAAGACAGTCCAGCCAGTTATTTGAGTCGCATGGGGGTGATGGCAGCTGGTGAAGGCTATCAAGTCACCGCTGCAATGCCAGCTGGAATACGTAATCGATTGGGGTTAGAGCCGGGCGATCGAGTACTTAAGGTAAATGGCCAAAACATCGGTAGTGATCCTACACAAGACGCTGGTTTGTTAAAGCAAGTACAACAATCAGGCGAAGCTCAGATTGAAGTAAAACGTGGAGAGCAAGTGATTACGATTCGTCAGCAGTTCTAAGGGATTTGATGGTATTTAAATAATACGGTTTGCTCTAACCACCATTATCTCGACCATATAACAA
>NZ_JBPYDC010000916.1:0-775 GCF_051847575.1 Psychrobacter sp. 1U2 | reverse complement strand
TAAGACTATGATGCTGGTTGGTCGTAGTACCATGATTATTGCCACTGCTGCTGGTCTGATCTTTGCTAGCTTTAAGCTAGATATTTTAGTGATGTTGGTATTCGTAGGTGCATTGTGGGGTGCAATTGTCTTCCCTGTGATAGCCAGTGTATTTTGGAATCGTGTGACCAATACCGCTTTCACCTCTGCGGTCATTATCGGTTTGCTGTTTTTCTGTATAGCTCGCTTTGAGCTTTTGCCGATCATTGGTTACACGGCTTTATTCTTTGAAGTATTAGCAAGTGTTGGCGCCGCAGTCGTGATTGGACTAATGGTATTTGGCTTCTTAGGCCGTAAAATCGGTATGTTAGCGGCAGCTATTACGCTGGTACTGATGCTCATTTTCGCTACTGGCTTCTTACGTCAATATATGGTCCTACTCGCCTCACTAACGGCTTATGGCGCTAGTACCATCGTCTGTGTCATCGTCAGTCTAATGGGCAATGAACGTTTTGATTTTGAGCTGATTAAAAAGCGTGTTGGTGACTATGATAAAAAAGCTAAAGTATCAAAAATACCAAATGCGAAAGTATAGATCATCTTAGGTAATGATGGTTAGACAACGATGGTCGGTAGATAGCTGATCGTCGATTGCTCTTAAACCCCATATTTATAAATACTATAAGGAGATATCATGGACAACGTCTTTATTTATGGCTTATATATTTTAATTTGGCCTGCAATTACACTTGGTGTACTGGTTTTGATTTGTACTGCGACTTATCGTGACATCAAA
>NZ_JBPYDC010000915.1:0-775 GCF_051847575.1 Psychrobacter sp. 1U2 | reverse complement strand
ACAGGCACATGGCGCAGATTATAAAGGTCGTAGTGTCGGTAGTATCGGGCATGTTGGCGCATGGAGCTTTTGCCAAGATAAGATTATGACGACTGGCGGCGAAGGCGGAATGGTCACTACTAATGATGAAGATCTGTGGCGTAAAATGTGGTCATATAAAGACCATGGCAAAAGCTACGCTGCTGTGTATGAAAAGGAGCACCCACCTGGCTATCGTTGGTTACATGAAAGCTTTGGTACTAACTGGCGCATGACTGAGATGCAGGCAGTGATAGGACGTATTCAGCTTGAGAGAATGTCAGATTGGACGGCCAAGCGTACGGCTAATGCACAAGCAATTTTGCAAGCATGCACTCAGTGGGAAAATAAAGGCTATGTACACGCACCAAAGCTAGAAGAAACACCAGAATTTGCCGATTCTAAGCATGCTTATTATAAGTTATATGTTTATATAAATACCGACAGCCTGCCTGATGGCTGGTCACGTGATCGTATTATTGAAGAAGTCAGTCAGCTAGATGTCCCCTGTTTTTCTGGAACTGCCTCTGAAGTCTATCTAGAAAAAGCGTTCGATGGCACAGGACTGCGTCCTGAAACTAGAATGCCAGTTGCAAAAGAGCTTGGGGAGACAAGTTTGATGTTTTTAGTACACCCGACGCTTACTGAGGCCGAAATTGATAAAACGGTCGAAGCAATCAATACGGTATTCAATAAGATAGATATCTCATCTCAACCATAACAGCTACCACACTAATCAAATTATAAATCAAGACAT
>NZ_JBPYDC010000914.1:0-776 GCF_051847575.1 Psychrobacter sp. 1U2 | reverse complement strand
GAACGAATTGCATTACTTTTTAGTATAGCAGCAACCCTATATAATCATTTTATCTAATAAGTCGTTGGTGTATGCGCACTCACTATATGAGTCACCGTATCGCTAGGATTGATAAAGGTATGCGGCTTCATGGTATCAATCACATAACTGTCCCCTTTATTTAGCAAGTATGTGGTCTCCTCGATACGAATCAAAATCTTGCCCTCAATGACCGTACCGATCTCTTCTCCTTCGTGAGCGATTTTTTCTTCCGTTGAGCTGTTGGGCTGATAGGTTTCAATCAAAAATCCCAAGTTTTTGGTTGTGCTGCAGTTGTATACCTGTTTGAGTGATACCCTGCTATTTGGTTCACTAAGCTCAATCAAATCTTTGGGAGTTACCACCACCCTTGCTTTAGGCTCTTTCCATTCATCACTAAAAAAAGTCGTCAAATCAGAGCCTAGCACCGCTAAAATCGCTTTTAATGTATTGACAGCCGGACTCACTTTATTACGCTCAATAGCACTGATTGAGGTATTAGTCAGTCCTGCAAGCCTTGCAAGCTTACGCTGTGAATAACCTTTAGCAAGTCGCAGCTGATTAATCTTTTTACCAATATCTTCTTCTGGTCGTTCATCCGCCTCCATGGCTGTCTGAGCCTTTTCGGCGGCGACTGTATCGTCTAAAGTGGTTGTATCTGAAACATTATCTAGAGAGTTTTTTGCTGGCATGTTGAATGAATTCCGTGAACAAAAATTTGGACAAGTTATCTTGCGCATAATTTAACTCAGGGTGCC
>NZ_JBPYDC010000913.1:0-777 GCF_051847575.1 Psychrobacter sp. 1U2 | reverse complement strand
GCTTTTGGTAATTGGCTGGCGACTCGCTTGGATAAACGCTAAACCACTTTGTAGAATACTTGACATTGTAGCCGACTAGGTTTAATTTGACCGTCATCCGATTTTTTGTAGAGGCAGCATTACTATCCATAATGTTGCTTTTTTAATGGTTACTTTATTATTTATTTGAGGAAATATTATGAAATTAACAGATATTAGCCGTCAGTTGGCGACTGCATTTGCCGCTGTTGGTGTATCAAGCCTAGTGTTGGTCGGTTGTAATAACTCATCTGCACCAGAAGCAAATAAAGAAGCGGTTACTGAGGGTTCAACAGCTCAAACTGCTGCTAGCGATATCGATCCTGAACACACTAAAATTGTCATCGGTACGACCGAAGGCGACTTTGCTGATATGGTACGTAATCAAGTTAAAGCCTCACTAGAAGAGCAAGGTTATGAAGTTGAGTTAGTACCTTTTACTGACTATGTACGCCCTAACCTTGCACTGGCTGAAGGTGATTTGGACATCAATATCTTCCAGCATAAGCCTTATCTTGATACCTTCAAAAAAGAAAATAACCTTGATTTGGTCGAAGTTTTCCAAGTACCAACCGCGCCGCTCGGTATCTATTCAGGCAAAAAAAGCACTCTTGATGATGTCTACAAAGGCATGAGCGTCTCTGCACCGAATGATCCAAGTAACTTTGCCCGTGCCTTGGTAATGATGGACGATCTGGGCTGGATCACACTAAAAGACAATATTGATCCATTGACTGCTTCAAAAACTGATATCGCTGA
>NZ_JBPYDC010000912.1:0-777 GCF_051847575.1 Psychrobacter sp. 1U2 | reverse complement strand
AGCCATGCATGACAAGATGAGTATTGGGTATACGTGCATGAATCTCTTTTACACGCTCAATTGATAAGATATCACCTGTGGGTGGACGCGTAAACTTATAAGCACCATGACTGGTACCAATCGCAATCGCTAGTGCATCAACATTGGTGTCTTTGACAAATTGTTCAGCTTCGTCCGCACTGGTCAACAGCTGCTCATGATCAAGAACGCCTTCTGCCCCTGAACCGTCTTCTTCGCCAGCCATACCAGTCTCAAGACTACCTAGACAACCAATCTCACCCTCTACAGAGACGCCGCAAGCGTGAGCAAGCTTGACGACTTCACGCGTCACACTCGCATTATAGTCATAATCCATCGGCGTTTTACCATCTTCACCCAGTGAGCCATCCATCATAACTGAAGAAAATCCAAGCTGAATTGAGCGCTGGCAAATGGCTGGTGACATGCCATGATCTTGATGCATAACAACTGGGATATGAGGCCATTCTTCGATAGCGGCAATAATCAAGTGTCGTAGAAATGCCGAACCAGCGTATTTACGCGCGCCAGCACTGGCTTGTACAATGACAGGAGAATCACAAGCATCGGCGGCCATCATAATCGCTCGCATTTGCTCCAAATTATTTACGTTAAAAGCAGGCACACCGTAGTTGTGCTCAGCGGCGTGATCTAAAAGTTGACGTAAGGAGATTAAGGCCATAAAACGCTCTCTGATTGGTTTTAAAATAATAACGTTATTGAAAACTGCAAAATATCATGCACTTAACATGATAGGTA
>NZ_JBPYDC010000911.1:0-777 GCF_051847575.1 Psychrobacter sp. 1U2 | reverse complement strand
CTAAGTCTTTTTTTATCTCGTATTTAACATTGTATTGCAAACTAAAGACTAGGCGATTATTTATATCAACCATAAATTTCTTCCAACCGTAAACAAGAGACCAATCGACCTTCCCACTCTCGCAGCTCCGGCTCTATTTCACTACATTTAGGTTTGGCATAAGGACAGCGTTTATGCAGCGCGCAGCCACTTGGTGGATTAAGTGGACTTGGAAGTTCGCCATGTAAGGTTAAGTCATTTTTATGGCCAGTTACAGTCGGTGCCGCTGCTAATAAAGCAATGGTGTAAGGATGTTTTGGGGCATTATAAATGGCTTCTTTAGGTCCATGTTCGACCGCCTGACCTAAGTACATCACCATTACATCATCAGCGACATGGCGTACCACTGATAGATTGTGTGAGATAAAGACGTAAGCGGTATGGTATTCGTCTTGCAAGTCCATGAATAAATTCAATACTTGCGCTTGAATCGAGACATCGAGCGCGGAGGTAGGCTCATCAGCGACCACAATCTTTGGATTAAGCATCATAGCGCGAGCGAGGGCAATTCGTTGACGCTGTCCACCTGAAAACATATGCGGATAACGGCCAGCATGTTCGGGACGCAGGCCAACATGTTTCGTCATCTCATTAATTTTGTTGCGCTTCTCTTCCTTTGATAGCTTGGTATGAATATCTAACGGTTCAGTTAATTGATAACCGATAGTATGACGCGGGTTTAAACTGCCATAAGGGTTTTGGAATACCATCTGAATTTCGGTACGCAAATCTTTTAAT
>NZ_JBPYDC010000910.1:0-778 GCF_051847575.1 Psychrobacter sp. 1U2 | reverse complement strand
AAAAGTTTAAAAAATGTATAAAAGAACTAAGTTTGAAGAATTTATCCAGCTATAAATGAAGTGAACATTAGGGAAGCTAATATAGGCAGTTAAACATAACCAAAGGATTGGGATCATGGCTAATTTATTTAATGTATCTATCAATCGGGTGCCATTACCGGCACAAAAACCTGTCACCGATGTTTTAAAGGTAATGCTAGGGCCAGACGCGATTGACAAAATCAATCAACTACTAGATGTAGGTGGCTTTGTCTTAGGTGATTTAAACAAACAGGCGGCCGATGTGTTTGCCACGAAGTTACGTGCAGCAGGAGCAACGGTTTCTATAATGCTTAGCAATACAACCCTAGAATTATTCAGGGTTCGCCTGCTTTCCTTTGGTGAGCAAAAACTACAAGTCATAAAACAAGTCAGAGAGATTACTGGACTGGGCTTAAAAGAAGCCAAAACCTTAGTTGAGAATAATGGCGTCGTCAAAGACAACTTAGATAAACCATCTGCTATAAAAGTTCATCAGAGATTATCTAGTGTCGGCGCTACCGTGGTTATTGAAGCTATGTCAGGCTCTGACAATGGTGAAGACCCTAAGAAACCCAAACCCGCCAAAGATGATAACTACTTGGTAACAGGTAAAGTCAGTCTTGCTAATGGAAAGCCTGCCAGCGGCGTGCTGATTCGAGCTTATGATAAGGACTTGCGCAGCGAGCAATACCTAGGGGAAGCCTCAATATCATCAACGGGCGACTACGCTATATCTTATAAACAAGAGCAATTTTCT
>NZ_JBPYDC010000909.1:0-779 GCF_051847575.1 Psychrobacter sp. 1U2 | reverse complement strand
TTGTTCTGGCAAATCTTCATAACTGAAACGAATGGTTATGAGAAATTTCGGATTTTTATTATTAGAGTCTTCCCCATAATTTAGGTAAAGAATCTCATGCAAGTAGCTTTGAGTATAGTCTTCATCAGAGTCATTAAAGTATTTATAGCGTATTTGATTACCGAACGTGTCTTCAGTTTTGGTTAACTTCCATGCAAAGGTATTATCATTATTTTGCGGGTCTGCTATAACTGCAGAATCAGTTTTTTTTGATTTCTCATGGCCGTAATAGCTGGTTAACCCTTCTTTGCTACGCACCTGCCAGTAATCGTTATCTGCATCTAAATGTCTAAAAATTTTGGCAAATAGCCCTTCAGTACGAGGTCTATATTGAGTAACGCCCTTATCTTTTTGAATGGGAACAAGGTCTTCAGCACCTGAGAGAATGAAAGTATCTTCACCCAAATAACGAGGAATCCCTTTGCTCGTTTTTCTGCTAACACCCGGAATAGTGAGCTGCCACCCTAAACCAAAGGGACTGATACCATTACCAGTGCTGTAAACAAGGCTTAGTTGAGGCTGAAAATCATTTCGGCCTAAAGGAATGTCGATGGGTACTGAGAAGTTACCCGTTCCGGTAAAAAGATCTGGTGAGAAGGTCTCCCCCAAGCCAGCTATAGCGCCTCCACCTTTTGGCAACGATATGTTTGAACTTATATCAGACATTATTAACTCCTCACTAAATCAGAGATTAATCTATCTTATATGTCCAATATACCCTATGTATTGTTACTTATGTA
>NZ_JBPYDC010000908.1:0-779 GCF_051847575.1 Psychrobacter sp. 1U2 | reverse complement strand
CCATCAACCACACGGCGATAAGGAGTCTCTAAGAAACCAAAGCTATTAGTTTTAGCAAACGTCGCTAGTGAGTTGATAAGGCCAATGTTTGGACCTTCAGGTGTCTCAATCGGACAAACACGACCATAATGCGTATCATGTACGTCACGTACTTCAAAACCTGCACGCTCACGCGTTAGACCACCTGGTCCTAACGCTGATACACGGCGTTTATGGGTCACTTCAGACAATGGATTGTTTTGATCCATAAACTGTGACAATTGGCTTGAACCAAAGAACTCTTTTACCGCAGCAGCTACTGGCTTAGAGTTGATCAAATCTTGCGGTGATAAATTGTCAGATTCTGCTGATGATAGACGCTCTTTAACTGCACGCTCAACACGAACCAAACCAACACGGAATTGGTTTTCGGCCATCTCGCCTACTGAACGAATACGGCGGTTACCTAGATGGTCAATATCATCAACTTCACCGCGACCGTTACGGATTTCAATTAGCTCTTTTAATACATTAACAATATCATCATTGGTCAAAACGCTACGAGCACGTTGAGTGTCAGCATCATCAGTATCTTCAAACTCTAAACCTAGACGGCGGTTAAATTTCATACGACCGACGTTTGACAAATCATAACGATCAGCATTGAAGAACATACTTTCAAACAGCTTTTCAGCAGTCTCAACTGTTGGCGGCTCGCCTGGACGCATAACTTTATAGATCTCGATTAGTGCTTCTTCACGAGTCGAGGTACTATCAGCACGTAGCGTATCAGCGATGTA
>NZ_JBPYDC010000907.1:0-779 GCF_051847575.1 Psychrobacter sp. 1U2 | reverse complement strand
TGGTCGTGATATGGGAACGGTCGTTTTTCCAGATGCTGATGTGAAGGTTTTTTTGACGGCGAGTGCTACAGCCCGAGCTGAGCGCCGCGTAGCCCAATTGCTGAATGCTGGTCAAACAGCAGATTTTGAAGCCATTCTGAATACAATCAAAGCTCGTGATGAACGTGACGAAAACCGAACCACAGCACCGTCAAAACCTGCTGAAGATGCTTTGGTATTAGATAGCTCAATGTTAGATGCTGATAAAGTTTATAAGTTAATTAAAAAGCAATGCCAAGATAAAGGTATTTATTTTAATAGTTAATAAAAACAACATATTACGAACTAAAAACTTTCCTACGATGATTGAATTTAGTATAAAATTATAGTAATCAAGGTTAATAGTGTTTGAAGAAGTATCAAGATCTTTATATAAGACAGTTGTTGCTAGTAAGTAGAATTGACAAGAAGCTTATTATCAACAAACGTTTTTTTATATGATTGTATAAGATATAAAACCAGTATTCTCGTTTTATGCAATCATAAATTTGATCCGTACTGTGCTGGACAGGATACGGCTATACAAAGGTAGACATAATGGAATCATTTGCTGAACTATTTGAAGCGAGCATTGAAGAGCAGGGTCTGGATATTGAGCGTGGCTCAGTTATTACAGGTGCTGTTGTGGCCATCGATAGTGATTGGATCACAGTAGATACTGGTCTTAAATCTGAAGGTATCGTCGCTCGTGAAGAGTTTTTAAGCGAAGAAGGCGAACTTGAAGTTGAAGTTGGCGATAG
>NZ_JBPYDC010000906.1:0-780 GCF_051847575.1 Psychrobacter sp. 1U2 | reverse complement strand
ATCAGAGGGTATGGCAGGAGCGGCAATGCATCCAGTAATACATACAGGTTGGGCGGTCGATGTTGAGTCCGATAATATGGCAGCGGAAGGACTGGCCTATATGGCAACTGCCTTCCAGCCCTTAGCGACGGGCGCACATCATAGCTTGTATCAGTTATGGTCACCTGATGCGCCGCACCCTATTGACATGCTTGAGCAAATTTTAGCTGACGATAGCCTATCTCAATTAACCAAAAGAGCTGTTCAGCTGAGTCAAACTGAAGATTATAAGCAATTGAATAGAGGCGGCTTCCAGCAGCGTTTAATTACCTTCGATAACCCTAATGAGCCAATGGCACAGTTTCTTAATGATAAGGTTGTACTAAAGCTACCTGAGACTGGCAATAATTTGACTAACTCTATCGAAGCGCTAACCGTGATGGCAGCAAGCATAGTGTACGGTAGTGATAATGAATTTTTTATCATTCATGGATTAACCAGTTTGCACAGCGTTTTATGCGTACTACCCCATCTCAACGAGTTAGCACAGCGCGATGCATTGGGTTATTGGTTTCGCGCCTTGGTGGCAACGTTCATCATTCAAGACCGTCCTAACCATAAAAACACGCTAGCTATTATTAAAAGGTGGCAAGCAGATAAAAATACATCTAACAACCATCAACTAAGTGATGATGACAAAGCTTGGTGGCTACAGACCTTGCAAGCGACTACCGATAGTCTCGATGAGCATGTACCTAAGACCGTTTATGTGCTAAAGCGCTGGGCTGAATGGCAGGCTTT
>NZ_JBPYDC010000905.1:0-781 GCF_051847575.1 Psychrobacter sp. 1U2 | reverse complement strand
CATGATCACGACCACTATAGTTTTTAGGGTTCCACTTGCTACCATCACCTAAGTTGACTGTAATTGGAGAATCATCGACGGGGCTGGCTAAATTGTAGCGACCGCTTTCAAGCGCTGTCATATAAATAACAGGTTTTAACAATGATCCAACTTGACGCTTGGCATCAACAGCACGGTTAAAACCAGTAAACTCGCTACCACTACCAACGACAGCAACTAGTTCACCAGTCTCAGGATTGGCACTGACCAAGGCACTTTGCAAGTCTTTGGTCTTACTACTGTTGCGACGTAATTCGCCAAGTTTTTTATCAACCGCTTTATCGGCTGCTAATTGCGCAATAGGGTCAAGGGTACTAATAATGGTCAGCCCCTCGTTTTTTAGGTCATCAGAGTAATAGACGTCATTAAGCTCGCGCTTGACGATGTCCAAAAAGTCTGGAAACTGGCTTTTGCCTTCAACAGGTTTGTCTACCACTCCAAGAGGCTTTTCTAGTGCCGTATCGTATTGCTCTTGACTGATAGAACCCATCTGTAGCATATTGTTGAGCACTACATCACGACGTGCCTTTGAATCATTAGGATGGCGACGAGGATTGTAGACGCTTGGCCCTTTAGCCATACCGACTAGCATGGCTTGTTGATCCAAGCGCAGCTCATTTAGAGGCTGGTTAAAATAAAATTGTGCAGCTAAGCCAAAACCATTTATAGAGCGGTTGCCATTTTGACCAAGATAGATCTCATTAAGATAGGTTTGCAAAATCTCATCTTTACTATAATGCAG
>NZ_JBPYDC010000904.1:0-781 GCF_051847575.1 Psychrobacter sp. 1U2 | reverse complement strand
CAGACGATAGTCTTACTGAGCCAGCAATGAAATATGAAAAAGGATACATCGAGCAATGTATCGACGGTTTGTATTATATTGTTGAAAGTAAGTATGGATCAGGGCCGAAGAGAGAACAGATCTGCTCCCCTATGAAAGTCGTAGCTCAAAGTCAAAATATTGATAAGACAAACTGGTCTATAATTTTAGAGTGGTTGGACAAGTCAAATACATTGCATAGATGGTCAGTACCAAAAGAACTCATGCAAGGCGATAGTCGTAAGTATCGTAGGGATCTAGCTCGAAGAGGATTAGTTGTCTCTACAAAGAAATATTTACAAGATGCTCTAGATTTTTATCTAAACAACCACCCAACTGAAAAATTACTTATTTTTACTAATAGAGTTGGGTGGCATGATGATGATGTTTTTGTTATGCCTAATAGAACCTATGGAGAAACAAATAAAGACATTACTTATCAGTCAGAAAAATCTTTAAGTCATGCGTATGGCGAAAAAGGTACTCTTGAAGAGTGGCGAGAAAAACTATGTTCTCCATTAGGAAATCAAAGTCGCCTAAATTTTGCTATTAGTTGCGCATTTGCTGGTTCTCTACTCAAACTTTTAGACATTGAGGGTGGTGGGTTTCATATAGTAGGAAAATCTAGTATTGGGAAATCAGTCAGCTTACATGTAGCAGCTAGCATTTGGGGTAGTAGAGATTACGTTAGAAACTGGAATACAACTAAAAACGCTATTGAAGCTTTGGCAAGCATATGTAACGATGGTGCTTTAATGATGGA
>NZ_JBPYDC010000903.1:0-782 GCF_051847575.1 Psychrobacter sp. 1U2 | reverse complement strand
CATCATAATGGTCACGCTCTAGCGGCGATACGGGTGGCAAAATAATATCGGCATGACGACTGGTTTCTGTGACAAAATAATCGATCACAACCATAAAATCCAAGCTGGCAAAAGCCTCATCTAATTTTTCACCATTGGGCGTGCTGAGTACAGGGTTGCCAGCGACAGTCATAAATCCTTTTAACTGCCCTGCGCCCTCTACCAGCATCTCATCCGCCATCGCCACCACTGGATAATCGCCATTAAAATCAGGCAAATTACTCACGCGGCTATGGCGTTTACCAAGATAGCCTGGGCCTGAGTTATTGACCACATCGACTGCAGGATTAGGGAACATCAAGCCACCCATTTCATCTAAGCGACCTGTGACAATATTAATGACCATAATGAGATACTGACTTAATAAGCCAAACGCTTGTACCGATACGCCCATACGCCCATAGCAGACCGAACTTTCGGCTTCACAAAACTCTTTGACGAGACGTTTAATCTCACTTGCAGCAATACCAGTAATATCAGCTACGGATTCGGCGCTATAGTCTTTAGCAAAGTCTGCGAGCCGCTCAATCTCTGGCGCGAGGGCCGCCGCTCTATTATTTTTAGCGCGCGCTTTGTCCGCATAACCTTGCAAATAAATTTCATTGAGCATGGCGAGCAAGAGTAAGACATCGGTCGCTGGGCGAATAAAATGATGCTCGCTCGCAATATCTGCTGTTTCGGTGCGTCTTGGATCTATTACCACCACTTTGCCATCACGGGCTTTGATGTCTTTGAGCTTTTGA
>NZ_JBPYDC010000902.1:0-782 GCF_051847575.1 Psychrobacter sp. 1U2 | reverse complement strand
TGAGACAGGTTGTTCTATTAAATCAACGCCGCCAGCTTGCAATAGGCTAATACCTTGCATAGCCTCAAGCTCTGTCCATGCTTGGTTGACATCAACCGTGATACGGCAGTCAGGTAGTGCTTTTTTAATGGCTAATACGTGGGCAACATCAACAACAATCGGATTGCTACCGATTTTTAATTTAAAAATGCGATGGCGCTTTTGTTCAATCATGCGTTTAGCTTCCTTAATATCGGTCGCTGTATTGCCGCTGGCAAGGGTCCAAGCCACTTCGATACGATCACGGACACGACCGCCAATTAGCTCACTTACTGGTAGGTTTAGACGTTTACCTTCAATGTCGAGTAGGGCAGTTTCAATCGCGCACTTTGCAAAGCGGTTGCCATTGATATGAAGATTGAGCAGCTGCATGGCTTTTGCTGTGCTAGTAGGCTGCTCTTTTAATAAAAGAGGCGTAAAGTAGGTATCGATATTAGTCTTGATGCTATGAGGGCTTTCTTCTGCGTAGCTTAGACCGCCAATGGTGGTCGCTTCGCCCCAACCTTCATAGCCATCTTCTGTTTGAATGTGTACCAATACCAAAACTTGTTCGTTCATAACGGTACAAGCAAGCTTATGAGCTCGAATAGTAGGTATCGGTACCAATAAAGTATTGATTGAACGAATCATGACAGTCCCTATTAAGTAAATGGTGCTTCCTTATGCTTAATAAGAACTATAGATGCTAGATAACGACATGTCTAAGACCTATTTAGTCTATTATTAATACCTTTTAGGTATTT
>NZ_JBPYDC010000901.1:0-783 GCF_051847575.1 Psychrobacter sp. 1U2 | reverse complement strand
ATGGTACTGATGGCGCAGCCGTTTAGTTATCGCTATCCGCTCATCACGGGTCAAGGCAACTGGGGTAGCCCTGATGATCCCAAATCCTTTGCAGCCATGCGTTATACCGAAGCCAAAATGTCTGCTTATGCTAATACCCTGCTGACAGAGCTCGGTCAAGGGACGGTCGATTGGCAAGACAATTTCGATGGCACCATGCAAGAACCCGTTACTCTGCCCGCTCGCCTGCCTAATATTTTATTAAACGGTACGACTGGTATCGCCGTCGGTATGGCAACAGACATCCCGCCGCACAACCTTAATGAAGTGGTACGTGCAGCCATTCGTTTGCTGAAAAACCCAGATCTGTCTGTTAAACAATTAACCCAATCGATACCAGCACCTGATTTGCCAACGCCTGCTGAAATCATCACCAGTAAAAAAGACTTACAGGCGATGTATGAAAGCGGTCGTGGCAGCTATAAAATGCGCGCAACCTATCATATCGATAGCAAAGAGAAAAATCTTGTCATTATCGATGCACTGCCCTACCAAGTCTCAGGCAACAAAATCCAAGAGCAAATCGCTAAGCTCATGATGGACAAAAAACTGCCTTGGATTACCGATATTCGTGATGAATCAGACCATGAAAACGCTTGCCGTATCGTCCTAGAGCTAAAATCTACCCGCGTCGATGTCGAGCGCGTCATGAGTCATTTGTTTGCCAGTACTGATCTAGAAAGCAATTACCGCGTCAATATGAACATGATCGGCCTAAATGGTAAACCGCAGGTGAAAAACCTC
>NZ_JBPYDC010000900.1:0-783 GCF_051847575.1 Psychrobacter sp. 1U2 | reverse complement strand
CAGCAAGCAACTACTCAAAGTGAAGCGGTAGCTGCAATGAATGTGGTACAAGTGGCTCAAAGCAGTCCTGAATTTTCGACCTTGGTTGAAGCGGTACAAGCTGCTGGTATAGCTGGTCCGTTATCTAATCCTGATGCAAACCTTACCATCCTTGCACCAACCAATGCAGCGTTTGCTGAAGCCTTACAAGAAACTGGCATGACTAAAGAGCAGCTTTTTGCGAACAAGCCAGCTTTAACTAAGATTTTGGGCTACCACGTAATCAATGGTCCAGCACCTGTATATGCCAAAGATGTGCAGCCAGGTAACGTTATGATGCTCAGCAAAGACACATTGATGATTACACCTGAAGGCAAACTGATGGATGAGAGTGGTCGTACTGCTAATATCTTGCAAACAGACATCGCAGCTAGCAATGGTGTCGTACATGTTATCGATAAAGTACTGTTACCGCAGTAAATAAGACACGTATTCGTTTTTTTATTCCCTGCTTTAAAACTTTATTCCATGCATTAAATACAATGCATATAGCAATGAATAAGAAACCATCTGCTTAATTTTTATAAGGATAGACCCATGTTAAAAAAGACTTTATTATCTCTAGCAATCGCTGCATCGGCCGTATCTTTGGTAGCCTGTAATGATGCAGAGACAGTTGCAGAACCTACGGAAGCCGAAGCAACGACTGAACCGATGGTCGAACCTGAACCAATGGTTGAAACTGAGACAATGGAAGAGCCTGAAGTCATCGCGGATCCTGAGGTAACGACTGAAGAAAGTACT
>NZ_JBPYDC010000899.1:0-784 GCF_051847575.1 Psychrobacter sp. 1U2 | reverse complement strand
AAGAAAGGCGCACTGCCCATCTGCCACATGACCCAAGACAAGCAGTCTGCACGCGCTTTACCTAAGGATAAAGGAATAAATTTGCCAAACTTTTCGGCCAGATACATTAAAATAGCCCCAGACTCAAAGATGGCCACAGGCTCGCCAGCTTCACGATTAGAATGATCGACTAAAGCTGGTATTTTTGAATTGGGGTTAATGTCCACGAAGCCTGAGCCAAACTGCATACCCTCAGAGATGTCAATTTTATAGGCATCGTACTGAGCGCCTTTGACGCCCAGCTCAGCCAGCTCTTCTAAAAGGATATTTACCTTGACACCATTTGGGGTGTTAAGTGAATATAGCTGCAGGGGTGCATCGCCTACAGGTAATGCTTGCTCGTAACGCGCGCCTGCGGTTGGACGATTGATATTAGCAAACTTGCCACCGTTGTCTTTGTCTTGTACCCAAACCTTGGGCGGTGTGTAAGCCGCGTTCTGCTCGTCAGTACTGTTGTTAGAATGGTTGTTATCCTGACTCATAATATATCCTTAATTTGCATTTATTAATTTACGTTATCGGTGTTTTATCAGCTCATGTGTTTTGTCTATTTTTTACGTAAGCATCAAGCCAAGGTTCACTATAGCGAGAAATTAACGGTATATTAAAGTCCTCTCTTGTAATCAATCTAGCGCTTCAAACATGACCTTTTATAAAATACTACCTTGATTTACTATTATTGTGAGCCGCTCTTTCTTATACTACTCAGCTTGCACCGCTTAACAGGCCGTTTTGCTTGTCTTAA
>NZ_JBPYDC010000898.1:0-784 GCF_051847575.1 Psychrobacter sp. 1U2 | reverse complement strand
CGCTATGGCGCAACGGTACTATTACTTGGTCGTACTACCAGTAAGCTTGAAACTGTCTATGATGAGATCGAGAGCTTGGGCGGTAAACAACCTGCAATGCTACCGATGGATTTAGAGAAAGCCACTTATTCTGAAATGCAGCAATTAGAAGGCTTGATCGTCAAAGAAATCGGTCAACTTGATGGCATACTACATAATGCAGGGATATTAGGCGAGCTGACACCGCTTGAGATGTACGATGTCGATACCTTTGCCAAGGTGATGCAGGTCAACTTTACCGCCACCTTTATGCTCACTCAAGCACTATTACCGTTACTTAAAGACGCTGCTAATGGCTCTATTGTCTTTACCTCCAGTACTGTCGGTACATATCCACGCGCATTTTGGGGTGCATATGCGCTCTCAAAACAAGCTGTAGAAGGCATGAGTGATATCTTCACTCAAGAAACGCAAAATACGACTCGTTTACGCTTTAACTGTATCAATCCAGGTGGTACGCGTACCAATATGCGCGCGCATGCATTCCCTGGTGAAAACCCGATGAGTCTCAAAACACCTGAGGATATCATGGCAGGTTATGTCTGTCTGATGAGCGATGACAGCATTGGTGTACGCGGTCAAGTTGTGGCATTACAACCAAAAGATTGAAACGCATAATAACTGGCTTTATTTTCTTCAGCATTGAAAACAAGGCTGTTTAGCCCCATCTATTTGTTCTTAAAGACTTTTATTAAATAAGAAAGGATAAGTTATGGCAGGTGGCTGGTCAAGAGATGGAGCAGAG
>NZ_JBPYDC010000897.1:0-784 GCF_051847575.1 Psychrobacter sp. 1U2 | reverse complement strand
ATCATCGCCGGGCTCAGCTGAATGTATGCCAAGTCAACCATCGCATCACTTTTTAGCGCTTCTTTATTGGCATCATAGTAGGCTTGAATATCGTTTTCGCTAAGCTTAACTTGCTGCTGATAGTCTTGCCAATCAAAGCGGTGCAGCCAAATATCACGCGATTCCAACTGCAAATCAATCAATTGATTTACCGCTTGCATAGGATAAATAGCAGTACCAACGATACTAGCATTGAGCTGGTCAAGACTTAGTTGATTGCGAAATTCAGCAAAAAGCTGGTTTTTATTCATGCCACGTTGACGTAAAAAGTTTGAAAACTGAGCATTAGAAAACTCACCATTTTCATCTTTAAAAGCTTCCTCTTGACGCAACAGACGATTAATCGTTTCATCTGATACTGTCATACCTAGCTTGCCAGCTTGCTGTTCAAGTAAAGTACGATCAATCAACCCTTTTAACACTTGCTCATGTAATACGTCTTCATTTAATAAGCTTGCATCATCAATTTGGTCTAAAATCTCAGAACGTCTATTGTTGACTGCGTTCTGATACTCTGATAAGCCTACACTTGCTTCACCTACTTGAGCAACTTGATTGGGGTCAACATTACCCTGAAAGTAGCTTTCAATGCCCAATAAAGCAAGTGGCGATAAGCATAGAATCAATAAAATGCGACCAGGCCAGCTTTTTAAAAAATCGCGCAATTTATCCATAGTTATTTCTACTTTTAACTCATATTGATGATGAACCATTGCAACACTGTCGATGACATGTAAAACAATGA
>NZ_JBPYDC010000896.1:0-785 GCF_051847575.1 Psychrobacter sp. 1U2 | reverse complement strand
TCAATATGCCGCTGAAAAAGATGACGTCATCGCGCAGTTTAATGCGCTATGTAAAAAAGGCTCAGTCGCTGAAGCAGATTTGGCTAAAGCTGAAAAAATCGGTATGGATACTGGCCTTACCGTGACGCATCCATTGACGGGCGAAAAAGTGCCGGTTTGGGTCGCTAACTATGTACTTATGAGCTATGGCTCAGGTGCGGTAATGGCGGTTCCTGCCCATGATGAGCGCGATTACGAGTTTGCCACCAAATACAATCTACCTATCAAACATGTCATCCAGTCTCCTGATAGTTATGCTGAGTCTGTCATCGCTGACGCCAAAGCAAATAGTTCTGAGCCAAACCTTGCTTATACTGAGCGCAACACCCTAGTCAATTCAGATGAATTTGACGGTATGGATTTTGATCAAGCGTTTGAAGCTATGCTTGCCAAGCTTAAACCACAAGAGCTAGCTAAGAAAAAAATCCAATATCGCCTACGTGACTGGGGTGTTTCTCGCCAGCGCTATTGGGGCTGCCCTATCCCAATGGTCAACTGTGAGCATTGCGGCACAGTCCCTGTTGAAGAGCAGGATTTGCCCGTTGTACTGCCAACTGACGTCGTTCCAGACGGCCGCGGTAATCCTTTGAAAAACATGCCAGAGTTTGTGAATACTACTTGTCCTAAGTGTGGCAATCCTGCTGAGCGTGAGACGGATACGTTTGACACCTTTGTTGAGTCAAGCTGGTACTACGCGCGCTTTGCTAGTCCGAACGATACGCAAAATATGGTCAACAAATCTGCTG
>NZ_JBPYDC010000895.1:0-785 GCF_051847575.1 Psychrobacter sp. 1U2 | reverse complement strand
TTAATATTACTAGTCTTACTGATGTTGCTAGTTTTTTAAAAGGAGCCTGCTATCAAAAGGAGTCTTCTATAAGACATATGGTAAGAGCTTAAGTTTTTCTTGTTTGCGTTCGCAAGCATGACAGAGGCTGCAAAAATTTATTACAGTAAGCAGCACTGTCTGGCTTTTAGAGTGAATGGGCTATAAGCGTTCACTTAGGTTGGAGTTGGTAAATAGATAGGTGCGCGATTGCTTTAATACAGGAGGTTTTCAATACAAAGTTATCCCTTGCATTGACGTTTTTTGAGATAAAAGGCTTTAGTTATCAAATCGTAGCCCAGAGGTTTTGATTCCCCAGATGAGTTCCACAAAGGCGCGATTGTTAGTCAGTGGTTCGCCATCGATAATGAGAGCGTAGCCGCCACCATCGATCCACAAAAATACAAAGCTGGTCTCAGGTATTAATAAATCTACTTGCTGAAAGAACGATATCGCTTGGCTTTCAATCGCCCAGCCGCGCTGCTTTTGGCGTAGCATAAATCCAGAAAAATCCGCAGCTGCTACGCTCAGCATATCTGCTTCTTCTTGACTATAACCAATGCGCGCTAGGCAAAATCCTTCATCTGAGCCGATAGCAGCACGGCGCTTGCCAGACAAGCTTGCGACCACATACGGCAAAAACTGATCAAGTGGTAAGTTAGGTGCGGGCAAAAAGGTAGATAGCTTTTCGATAAACCCTTGCTCAACGAAGCTATTTAGCCATCGCTCTGAGTACTCCTCTAACCATCCTGCGACCAGCATCGTCT
>NZ_JBPYDC010000894.1:0-785 GCF_051847575.1 Psychrobacter sp. 1U2 | reverse complement strand
CAAGCCAAGCACCATAGGTTGCTTTCTGGCGTGCTGAAATATCGCTCAAGTCATCTACAATCACAGGCGAAGCAGACTTTAATGCTTTGATAGAGTCAACCGTCATGAGACTGACAATTGGGTTTTTATCCTCAGCATATAGCGCTTCTATCGCATGTGCCATGGCATTCATACCTGAACAAGCCGAGATTTGCGCAGGCAAGGTTAAGTTTAGCTCTGGATCATAAATCACTACTTTGGGTAGGATGTGAATATCCTTACCTGTGGTTTTTAGATTGTTTTCAGTCATGCCATAAATAGTTGTCATCTCGCTACCTGAATAGGTAGTTGGTATAGCGACTATCGGTAAATGCGTCTTTAATGCAATGGCTTTGGCAAGTCCAATCGTAGAGCCGCCGCCCAAAGCCAGGCAACAATCAATGTCGTTTGATTGGACAAACTCTACCGCCTTGTCCGCGACTTCTACCAGAACATGCATGACAGCGTGCGGATACACGCCTGCTGAAATCTCTTGTAGTTGCTGCGATAACTTCTGACCTGCTTCTTTTTGACCCGGTGTCGTAATTACTATAACTTTACGATAACCATGCTGTATTAGAATATCTTTGGCTTCAGCTGACTTACCGTTCCCAAAATGAACGTCGAGCGGTAAAGCTTGGTAATGAAAATCTTTCATAATATCATCCTGACTTGAAAAGCAAGTCTCACTGAGAATACGCTGGAATATCGTTAGCATGGAGAAATATCACCTAATTCATCTGGATTTTTTACACCAATAATTAAAA
>NZ_JBPYDC010000893.1:0-786 GCF_051847575.1 Psychrobacter sp. 1U2 | reverse complement strand
GATAGCACCATCTTCGCTCATTGACACACGCATTAGGCGCGCCGCTCGGCTTACAATAGTCGTCAGATCAGCAATATTATAAAACTCAAGGCGCTGAACGATACCAAAACGATCACGTAGTGGTGAAGTCAAAAGCCCTGCTCGCGTCGTCGCTGCGACCAAAGTAAAAGGCGGTAAATCAAGTTTGATAGAGCGTGCAGCAGGGCCTTCCCCAATCATAATATCAAGCTGAAAGTCTTCCATTGCTGGATATAGTATCTCTTCAATGACTGAGCTTAAACGATGAATTTCATCAATAAACAACACATCACCAGCTTCTAAATTGGTTAGCATGGCGGCCAAGTCACCTGGACGCTCAAGTACAGGGCCTGATGTCGAACGCAGATTACCACCCATTTCACGAGCAATAATATTAGCAAGCGTCGTCTTACCCAGACCAGGCGGACCAAAAATCAAAGTATGATCTAATGCTTCATCACGACCTCGCGCGGCACCAATAAAGACTTCCATCTGTTCACGCACGACTGGCTGACCGATATATTCAGACAGAAGCGAAGGACGAATGTTGCTATCAGGGGCATCATCTCCCCCTTCTAGCGGATTAATTAAGCGGTCTTGCATCATAGGTTCTATCATTATATTAAGAGGGTAAACAAGGTAAAGGTAATAAATAGCATAACCAAACCTAGCGGATAAGTCATGTAAAACGTTTTAAAGTATGCATTAAAACGAAAATAAGCGACAACTAGTGTCGCTTATCCATAGATAACTGTGTATGTAAGACAA
>NZ_JBPYDC010000892.1:0-786 GCF_051847575.1 Psychrobacter sp. 1U2 | reverse complement strand
CGCCAGCTCCTGGCATTAAGCCGATTTTGATTTCTGGTTGGCCAAACTTGGCAGACTTACCAGCGACAATGATGTCAGCGTGCATAGCAAGCTCACAGCCGCCGCCAAGCGCATAGCCATTGACCGCTGCAATAATCGGCTTGCGACAATTAGTAATAGCATCCCAATACTGCTCGCTACGACGTAGATAGACATCAACCGTTTTTGCGGTTAAAAAGTCATTGATATCAGCACCAGCCGCAAACACTTTATCGCCACCAGTCAGTACGATAGCCTTGGTTTGTGGATCATCGTTTAATTGAATGAAAATCTTTGCCATTTGCTCACGTAGTTCAGCATTTAAAGCGTTGCGAACTTTGGGACGATTAAGTGTTATCAGACTTACGCCATTTTCTAACGTTTCACAAATAATGATCTGCTCTTCCATGATGCTGTCCTTTAGATATTATCGTTAAGTAAAATATCGCAATCTTTAAAATACATTACTAATTATAAAATATAATACCGCATAGCGATATTCAAGACCAATATATACTGTTTATTTTCTTTTGTGAAGAGTAAATCTTAGTCAATTTTAGAAATATACGGACTACTTAGACTTCAATTTTTTAATTAATACCGCATAGCGGTTATTTAAACCAAAAGTATTGTATTTTAATAAACTATCAATTATGCTGTTTGTTCAAGGTAATTACGAAGTCGTTATCACTCTAAGTATTAATCAAACAAGGAAGAACCACATGATCAGAGATAAGGAAACTCTTAACCAAATTACCGAAACTATCC
>NZ_JBPYDC010000891.1:0-786 GCF_051847575.1 Psychrobacter sp. 1U2 | reverse complement strand
GTCAAGAAGGTCGCGGTATTGGATTGACTAATAAAATTCGTGCCTATGCTTTGCAAGATCAAGGCCATGATACCCTAGATGCCAATCTTATGTTAGGGCTGCCTGCTGACGCGCGCATCTATGATATGTGTGGCCCTATGCTTGCTCATGTAGGCGTTGATGAAGTTCGTCTTATTACCAACAACCCGGATAAAGTGTCTTATTTGACGGACAATGGTATCAATGTCGTTGAGCGGGTACCATTGGTGGTCGGGGTCAATGACAGCAACGCCGATTATTTGGCCACCAAACGTGACCGTATGGGTCATCTGCTTGATAAAGAGTTTTATACCAAAGCTCATCTTAATAAATAAACTTATCATCAAAAATCTTTACCAACGGCTATAGTGATAGAAATTTTTATGAGCATTCCCAATCTAAATAGTACAACCAACCACAATACTGATGCTAACGGCAACCAAACCACGCCGACACCTGATGACATCACACGTGTACGTGAGTTTTTGGTTGACCTACAAGCGCGTATTTGTCAAACACTAGAAGCGCAAGAGCGTGACGGCGGCGGCGATGCAACCTTTGTTCCTGACGACTGGGAGCGTCCAGAAGGTGGGGGCGGACGCTCATGTGTTTTAGCAGATGGCAAGGTCATCGAAAAAGCAGGTGTCATGTTTAGCCATATCCATGTTCATAACTTGCCCGCTTCAGCAACTGCTCGTCACCCTAACATTGCCGGTCGCAAGGCACAAGCAATGGGTGTATCTCTAGTCGTACATCCCAAGAATCCAA
>NZ_JBPYDC010000890.1:0-787 GCF_051847575.1 Psychrobacter sp. 1U2 | reverse complement strand
CACCGTGAGCAAGTCGAGCTGCAACTGACACGCGAGTGTTATGCACTACCGACATTAACGCTTAACCCTGATGTCGATGATATTTTCGCATTTAAATACGAAGATATTACTGTCAATGGCTATGAATCCCATCCTACTATCAAAGCAAAAGTTGCGGTATAGTTTATCCATACTAAAACTGGTTTTACTTTATTTTGATGAAAACAATAAGGACACGTTATGAGTTATGCCCATACTGAAGTTGCCCAAATCGTCGCTATCGGTAGCAATCGCTGTATCGGCAAAGATAATGAGCTGCCGTGGCATATCTCAGCAGATTTGCAGCATTTTAAGAAGATGACGACCAAAGCAAATGATGGTGCTGTTCAAGGTATCGTCATCATGGGTCGTAAGACTTTTGAGTCGATGAATAGCAAACCATTGCCGAAGCGTGTCAGCTTTATCATTACGACGCAACTAGATTACGCTGAGAAAAAAGGGCTGGTGGGTAAAGATAATGTTTACGTCGTGCATAATTTAGATGATGCTCTAACGCAAGCGGCGAGCCTTGCACATGGTGCCCATCTTGACACAATTTGGGTAATAGGCGGCGAGCGCGTGTTTAGTGATGCATTCATGTATACCGATCGTATTGAGCTGACTTATGTCGATATCGAAATTGCCGACTGTGACGCCTTCTATCCTAAGCTGCCAAGCGATTTTGAAATATCTGCAGAATCTGCTCAAGAGCATGATGAAAAAAGTGGGTTAGATTTTAGATTTGCGACTTATTTAAAAAAAGAAGCTA
>NZ_JBPYDC010000889.1:0-787 GCF_051847575.1 Psychrobacter sp. 1U2 | reverse complement strand
CCCAAGACTAACGCAATGTTGATGATGTTTGAGCCGTAAGCATTACCTAAGGCAAGCTCAGGACTACCATCTAGCGCTGCTAATATCGATACCACCATCTCAGGTGCGGAGGTACCCAATCCTAAGATCAACACCCCAATCAGAAAACTAGGTACACCTAATGTCTTTGCTAATGCGGTTGCGCCATCAATGAATACATCAGCACTCCAAACCAGAATGGCTAAACCAATCAGTATCGTAACACCTGCCAACCACATGGGTACTTTCCTTCAAAAATAATGAATTATTAAGTCTGGATTGATATAAAAAAAGCCGAACCACAATTTGGATTCAGCTTTTGTATTGAAATAAATAGTTTTGCAAATTCTAATACAGGCTAACTATAAAGATGGGCACTTTTGACTCTTTATCGGAACTATTAAGCCACTTGTACAGGGATAATATTTGCAGTGTCTTTGACTGTATTATCTTCATTACAATAAACCAGTTTTGGCTGGTAGGTCGAGGCTTCAACTTCGTCAAAATGAGCATAAGCGCAAATAATGACGATATCACCTAAGTCTGCCATATGAGCGGCGGCACCATTTAATGAGATGATACCAGAGCCTGCTTCAGCGCGAATAGCGTAGGTGCGAAAGCGCTTACCATTGGTGACATTATAGATGTCGATAGATTCGTTCTCGCGTAATCCAGCAAGATCTAATAAGTCGCCATCGATACCGCATGAGCCTTCGTAGTGCAGCTCAGCATGCGTGACGCGGGCACGGTGCAATTTGCATTTAAGCAT
>NZ_JBPYDC010000888.1:0-787 GCF_051847575.1 Psychrobacter sp. 1U2 | reverse complement strand
GATGCAGGTGATGTGGTAGCGGTTATGGACTGGGATAGTCATCGCTATCTTGAGTCTTATTTTGCAGTACCTATGTCGCAATATATTTTGCAGACGGTCAATATCCGTCTGTCCCCAGAAAAAATTCTTTATACCATTAATCATGCCAAGCCTAAAGTATTGATGCTCAATTCTGAATTTGCGCCTTTGGTTAAAGATTATCAGTTTGAAAACTCAAGTATTGAGCATATTATTTGGTTAGATGACAATGGTGTGTCGCATGAAGGTGTCTTTGGTGGTAATCAAAGTCGCGTAACAGGTGAGTATGAAGCGTTATTAGCAGCGGCTGACACTACCTTTGACTTTCCGGATTTTGATGAAAATACTATTGCCACAACCTTCTATACTTCAGGAACGACAGGTGATCCAAAAGGCGTGTTCTTTAGTCATCGCCAATTGGTATTACATAGCCTAGCGGAAGCTGCGTCACTTGGTATGCTGCCCAATAAGCAAGGCGTCAGCTACGGTGATGTCTATATGCCGATGACACCGATGTTCCATGTCCATGCCTGGGGCTTTCCGTTTACGGCCACGATGATTGGTTTAAAGCAAGTTTATCCAGGACGTTATGCGCCCGATACTTTGTTAGATCTAATCATTAATGAAGAGGTCAGTATTACCCACTGCGTACCAACGATATTACAAATGGTACTCAAAGAGGCGCAAGATCGAGATGTTAGCTTTAATGGGCTAAAAATGATCATTGGTGGTTCAAGGTTAACAGAAGGTTTAGCCAAATCCGCATTGG
>NZ_JBPYDC010000887.1:0-787 GCF_051847575.1 Psychrobacter sp. 1U2 | reverse complement strand
ATGAAATTATAGCTAGCTTCTAATTGATGGTCTTTTGTTGATTATTGGTTATTTAATAAGGTTTTTTGCAGCCATAATGTTAATCCTTTGGTCAAAAACTTTTATACTCTGCATAAAAAACCCTCCTTATCAATCAAAGATAAGGAGGGTAAAAAGTAGTTGTCATTAATGCTTATTGGCAGTGTATGTTTACACTATATTCAACCTGCCTTGGTTTAAATATCGACAGACATAGCGCAAATAAACGTCCAAATAAGTTATAGCCATATAATCTTAACAAGTAAGATGATTGTTAGCACCCATACTGGTAGAGTCACTTCATTGACTTTGCCAGACATCAGCTTAACTGCGGTAAAGGTAATAAAACCAAGCGCAATGCCATCAGCGATAGAGTATGTCAGCGGCGTAAATAACAACACGACGACAACGGGTGCTGCATCTGTCAAATCCGCCCAATTGATGTCTTTTAGCGTACCTAACATCAGTACAGCGACGTAAAAGATAGCGCCAGCGGTAGCATACGCTGGAATCATACCAGCCAGCGGTGCAAAAAAAGTACTTAATAAGAACATCACTCCGACCGTTACCGCCACAAGTCCCGTACGCCCGCCTGCAGCAATACCTGCCACACTCTCAACGTAACTGGTGGTCGATGAAGTACCAAGCATCGCACCTGTCACCGTCGCTGTCGAATCTGCTAACAATGCTTTGCCCATATTAGGTATGTTACCGTCTTTATCAATCAATTTCGCTTGGCTTGTCGTCGCCACTAGCGTACCTGCGGTAT
>NZ_JBPYDC010000886.1:0-788 GCF_051847575.1 Psychrobacter sp. 1U2 | reverse complement strand
GTCTCAACCAGCGTTGGGTCAATATAATCTTTTCGCGGATCATTGCCTTCTTCAGCGCTACCAAAAGCAGAAACTGGATCTTCATTTTCATCTTTATTATCAGTCATAATATGTATCCTCATAAACTTTGCCAGACTTTAAATCATATAAATATAATTTGCTATTGGTACAGGCCCAGCGGCTTAATACTCAGCCCAATGGCCATTTCGTAGCAATAATTGCCGATCAGCCAATGCAGCCAGATTACGATCATGTGTCACCATTAGTAGCGCTGTTTGCGTCGTACTTTGTAATTCTGATAGCAAACCAAAGACAGATTGAGCATTGTCATAATCCAAGTTACCAGTCGGTTCATCCGCTAATATAAGCGATGGTTTAGTCACCAAAGCACGGGCAATAGCCACGCGTTGACGCTCACCCCCTGATAACTCTCCTGGTCTATGATTCAAACGATGACCCAAACCCACGTTTTCTAACAGTTCAATGGCTTGCAGACGCGCGTCTGTTGTAGAAACTTTTGGCCGCATTAACAAAGGCATGGCGACATTCTCTACTGCAGTGAATTCTGCCAATAGATGGTGAAACTGGTAGATAAATCCCAAATACTGATTGCGCATAGCACCGCGCTGTGTCTCATTCATATGATTTAAGCACTTACCATGCAACCATACTTCACCATCAGTCGGTGTATCTAAACCGCCTAATAAGTGCAGCAAAGTACTCTTACCTGACCCGCTTGTACCAACAATAGCGATGCGCTCGCCTGCATTGACAGATAAATCCAATCC
>NZ_JBPYDC010000885.1:0-788 GCF_051847575.1 Psychrobacter sp. 1U2 | reverse complement strand
TGGCGCGGGGCTTTTATCAGATAGCCTATCAAGAACAGCGACATGATTAGAGCAAGACCTGCAAAAAACCACTTTTGCCAACCGCCTGCATCGGCCAAAAAGCTAAAAGCAGCGCCATAATTGTACGCTAAGGTCCAATTAAGAAACGGCTCGATAACGGGTACGGGCTCATGAAAAGTCAGCTTGGTTTCAGCTAGCCATTTTGTCCATTGATCGATGATAAGCACGGCAAGCGACAGCAAATACCACATAAAGGCACGACTGCCATTTGCGATAACTTTTGGTGTTTTAGTCAAACGTCCTTTGGGCGTCGATGAACTACCCGTGGTTGCATGGGCAGGTTTGGGCGAGCCGTCGGCCTCAACCTGCGGCCGTTGATTGTCGGATGATTCCGTTGGATTAGGCATAGTGACGCACCTCGCCATTGCCAGCGACGTTGGTTACGCAGCGCGCACATAATTCAGGGTGTGCTGGATCTGTACCGATGTCATCACGGATATGCCAACAGCGTATACATTTTGTGCCAGTGGCCGCGCTCACATTGACAGTCAAGTCTGCTGAGCTGTCTTCTGTTTGCTTAGCATCATTGGGAGCTTTAGCTATTGGAGCCAAAGTCGCTTTACTGGTAATCAAGACAAACCGTAATTCTTCACCAAGTTTTGCTAGGCTCTCATGCATCGCGCCATCGGCATACAGGGTGACGTCAGCGGACAAATTAGCATTAATGATCTTATCGCCGCGTGCAGTCTCGATGTTTTTATTAACCATGTCTTTGGCTTGCATGATAC
>NZ_JBPYDC010000884.1:0-788 GCF_051847575.1 Psychrobacter sp. 1U2 | reverse complement strand
AAAAGGTACATTAGTTATCGATAGTAGTACTATAGCAGCTGCAGATGCACGCATGGTAGCGGACGCTGCTAACAGATATGGCATTGAATTTTTAGACGCGCCAGTCTCAGGTGGTACAGGCGCTGCAATTGCAGGAAACCTGACGTTTATCGTAGGTGGTAGTACTGAGGCATATGCTAGAGCCGAGCCTATACTGGAATCAATGGGTAAGAATATCTTTCACGCTGGCAATAATGGGGCGGGGCAAGTAGCAAAGATATGCAATAATATGTTGCTAGGTATTTTGATGGCAGGAACCGCAGAGGCGATTAATCTAGGTGTCAAAAATGGCTTAGATCCAAAAGTGTTGTCAGATATTATGTTGCAAAGTTCAGGACGTAATTGGACACTAGAGGTTTATAACCCTTATCCAAAAGTGATGAACAATGTACCCTCAAGTAATGGTTATAAAGGTGGTTTTATGACTAAACTGATGAACAAAGACTTAAATCTTGCTATGCAAACGGCTTCAGAAACCAAAGTGGATATCCCGATGGGCTCGAAAGCAGCTGAGCTCTATGATGTCCATTCTGTCCAACATGGTGATAAAGACTTTTCAAGCATCATTGCACGTCATGATGCTTCGATACTGTAGTGGTAGTATGATATGTAATGAATAAGTGCTGAAATAAACACTTATTAAATTTAGAAAGAATTTATCTAGATTGTCCATCTGTACTAATAGCCTAGGTTATTAGTACAGATGGATTTTTTTATATCAATCAGTCAGTTTTTTGGCTAATACATTA
>NZ_JBPYDC010000883.1:0-788 GCF_051847575.1 Psychrobacter sp. 1U2 | reverse complement strand
CAGCAAGTTGGCCGTTTCTGTCGCGATACGTGTTTCTGCTATAGAGTCTGATGTAAAGCCTGACTCCAAGTCAGTTTTTTGCAAGTTATTGCTATTATCTGTCAAGTCATCAAATGCATCAATTGGAGCGCTAATAGATGCTAAATCAGCCGATGATATCGAAGGCAATATACAAACTTCACTCAAATGCGGCAAGCGCTCAAAAATAAGTGGCAAGTAATTTACTGCCAAGCCCTGATATTGTGACTGTCGTAATAAAGCAGTATATTCATCTTGATATAAAATTATCTGCTGAGCGGCCCCCTCTTCAGGAATTGGCAACAGTAAAAAGTCCGGCAGTAGCGCGTTGATACTTAGGCCGACTAAAGCTGCGCTTTGTTGCCATGACTCTATATTGTTTTCAGCCAGCGCATAAATGTGATGTGCATGCGTATCGCCAATCTGCCTAATTGCCAATTGCTCAACTGGAGTTAAAGAAGCTTCTTCAAATAAGTACTGCTTACCTGTGTTACCAAGCTGTTTTAGCTGGGCTGCATTTAGCTTCGTATCGACTTGCAACAGATAGCTGGAGGGAAAATAAAGACAAAGTGATGGAGCACTGTTTTTGTTATTACCATAAATATCATACAGCTGTTGCCAGCCGGTCACAGACTGCCATTCTTTTGTATCAGCGTGCCAAACTGCTAACGGACTATGCTGCGATCTTATCCAAACATGTAACACCAAGCGTGTCCTTACTTAACTTATGAGATAAATTATTAAAATAAAACCAACCATCAGACATTTCA
>NZ_JBPYDC010000882.1:0-790 GCF_051847575.1 Psychrobacter sp. 1U2 | reverse complement strand
AAATGGCATAATACCCCGCTGCACCTCCATCTGCGCAAAGTTGCAATTTTCGCTCGCGATGACCACATCACTGTTGAGCATGAGCTCAATCCCAGCAGTAAAACAGGTGCCTTGTACCGCAACGACAATAGGCTTGGTGCGTAATTTACCACTGATGCCCCACGGATCAATCTCGTCATCGTTAAATTCAAACGCACCTTTGTCCCATTTGTCTTGTAGCTCCATGAGATCAAGACCAGCGGTAAAGTGCTCACCATGCGCAAATATCAGCGCACAACGTAAATTATCGTCATTGTCATAATGAGTCAGCGCATCAGACAATTGATTGATCATATGGCTGTCAAAGGCATTTCGCTTATCTACGCGATTTAGTCCAATAAGACAAATATAGTCTTGGACTTCATAAGTAATGCGAGTGTCTGTGTGATGATTATGTTCCGTCGTCATAGTTTCGTCCTTTTATACTTGTCTTTATTGAGAATCATAAGAAGTCGCTTTTAATATAGCCATCTATACACTATTACACAAGCAGCAAAGCCATTATCAATACTCACTGACCTGACGATAATAGTTGACCTGATTTACGATTGGTGCAACTATTATTCAAACTAAAACATTACTCAGAGCCTATTATGGAATTTTGGCATGGATTTTTACTTATCACTAGTGTGCACTTACTCGCAGCCGCCTCTCCTGGTCCTGACTTTGTGTTAGTTTCACGTGAAACTTTAACCAAAGGACGTCGTACTGGCTTGATTTGTAGTCTAGGTATTACAGTTGGTCTTGCGGT
>NZ_JBPYDC010000881.1:0-790 GCF_051847575.1 Psychrobacter sp. 1U2 | reverse complement strand
AGTAACAAATTGGAAATTTAATAGCCATTGATAACGATGAACATTGTTGAGATCAGCTCGCCATAATTCATCGTTGCGACCAGTACGCATAAGCAACTGCCACTCTTTATTTAGATGATTGTGTAAGGGAGGCTGACTTAAATGTAGTAGTATTGGCCTTGATAAAGCCAAATAACCTATCACTGCTGCACTCACTATCAAAATTAAAGCGTGCTGCCACCATGACAGCTTGGCAAGCCAAGATAATAAAACGATTGAGATTGACAATCCAGTATACATTAACGTACGAAGTCGACTGCCATATTTAATAGCAGTATCGATACGTAGATTTGTAGGCAACTGAACCGCAGTAGAATCATACATCGGTTAAAACCAATCCGTTATGACAAATCTTTCCCATGACGCCACATTTTAATTTTCTTGACCAGCGTCCATATTGCCTCATCATCTGGGCGCGCCTGATTGGTAAAATAATCTAATAGATCAGGATCTTCATAAGTAAGCATGTTTGCAAAAGCTGCTTGTTCAGCAGAATCTGCTGTCAAGTAAAGCTCTTTAACATACGGATCGATATAAAAATCCAACTCTTTTAAGCCGCGGCGTGCTTGATAAATAATCCGGCGCTGTTCGTTGGTAGGCTCTGGCTGGCTTTTGACTGTCATAATTTTGATCTCATTGAAGATACGTCTAAATAAAAATACGTTATAGCATTATAGAATAGTCATTGTCGTTATTGGACTCTATTTTGCTCGTAAGCAGATAACTGATTCCATAATGCCACCGCTTGCTG
>NZ_JBPYDC010000880.1:0-791 GCF_051847575.1 Psychrobacter sp. 1U2 | reverse complement strand
GTGGACGCACGCTTTCCTGCGACCGAAACCTATGAATACCACATGTCAAAGTACTATGCGCCAAAGAATTTTAACTTTTGGTACTTTTTTGGCGTATTGTCAATGGTGGTATTGGTCAACCAATTGGTGACCGGTATTTGGCTTACGATGATGTACAACCCAAGTGCTGAAGGCGCGTTTGCGTCTGTTGAATATATCATGCGTGATGTGAAAGGCGGTTGGCTTATTCGCTATATGCATTCGACTGGTGCTTCAGCCTTCTTCGTTGTAGTCTACTTGCATATGTTCCGTGCCTTGCTTTATGGTTCATACCAAAAGCCTCGTGAGCTTATTTGGCTGATCGGGATGGGGATTTATTTGGCGTTGATGGCTGAAGGTTTCTTCGGTTACCTACTGCCTTGGGGCAACATGTCATTTTGGGGTGCACAGGTTATCTTAAACCTTCCTGCCGCGCTTCCTGTGATTGGTGATGGCCTTGCTGAATGGGTTCGTGGTGATTATATTATCTCAGGTATCACGTTAAACCGTTTCTTTGCGCTACACGTCGTTGCTATTCCTCTAGTACTTGTGGGATTAGTCTTTATGCATATCGTTGCCTTGCATCATGTGGGTTCAAACAACCCAGACGGTATCGATATTAAAAAGCTTAAAGATAAAAATGGTGTACCATTAGATGGTATTGAGTTCCATCCTTATTACACCGTGCATGACATGATCGGTATTGTTGTCTTCTTTATCTGTTTCTTTGCTGTAGTGTTCTTTTTCCCAGAAGGCGGCGGTTTCTTCCTAGA
>NZ_JBPYDC010000879.1:0-791 GCF_051847575.1 Psychrobacter sp. 1U2 | reverse complement strand
AGATAATACCAGAAGTAATAAAGTATACTGTCACGTAGGTAAACATGTCAGTAACAGTCATGACAGTATCGCGTACTGCCAGTGCCGTTTGCATCACTTTTGCTGAAACTCGGCCAGAGAATTCATCCTGATAAAACTGCATAGACTGACCTAGCATGCGCTGATGAAAACGCCAGCGCATTTGCATGGGAAATACACCTTGCAGAGTCTGAAAATGTATAAAAGATGACAAGGCAATCCATAACGGACTTAATATCATCACTGCAAGCATAAGGAGTAATAGATCGCCTTTTTCTGCCCATAGGTTTTGCGGGGTATAAACACCAAGCCAATCGACTATGTTACCAATCCATGCAAACAGCATAGCCTCATAAACACCGATACCAGCAGACAGAATCATAAAGAGCAGCAGCCACCCACGTAGACCTTTAGTGCATGCCCACAAAAACTTTAACAGTCCATCAGTCGGTGATGGCAGCGGCATAGGCGTATCAGGAAAGGCAGAAAGACGATTTTCAAAAAAACGGAATAGAGCATTCATAGGCAATGACGATACGCCAAGATAAGTGGTATTAGACACTATCTTGGACAATTACTTGTGTTGTTAGGATTGTGCGCTATTTTAGCAAAACTTCGCAATCACCCCTGCATGCTAATTGTAATTTGAACGCGGCAGGTCGTATTTAATATCAGGTGTTAAAAACTACTATAAATAAATTGCTGTACAAAAGGTATTTTGTTACCTTTTATTGTTTCGCGTTATTCAGTAACTTCATTTATCGAAGACTGAA
>NZ_JBPYDC010000878.1:0-792 GCF_051847575.1 Psychrobacter sp. 1U2 | reverse complement strand
CAAAAACACTGCGTCAGTAGTGACAACGGAAGTAATGACAGTAAATCTTAAGAATTTTAAATATAGTCCTATGAAACATACATCACTATTAGGCAGCTTTACTGAATAAGCAGTTTTATTAAGTAAATAGCCTTACTAAATAATAGTGGTGTATTAACAAAAATAGATTTTTAGGATAAGTACATGAAATTCTTATTGGGGATAATTTTTACCCTTGTTGTCGCAATTACTGGTGTTTTTGCTGTCATTACTGGTGGTGTTATAAATATTGGCGCCGATCAAGAGCATAGTCCAATGGTCTACAATTTCTTGGAAACAGCTCGTAATCGTTCTATAGAAAATGCGAGTAAAGATATCATCGTTCCAGATTTAGAACAGGTGGACATGATTAGCAGTGGCGGTGCAGATTATAAAGACATGTGTGCAGGCTGTCATTTGTCTCCTGGCGTAGAACAGACTGACCTTAGTCAAGGCTTATATCCAAAGCCACCTAATTTTACCAATATTGATGTTGTTGCGCGTTATCAAACGCAGGCTGGTGCTAGACAAGGGTTTTGGGCGATTAAACATGGCATCATGGCGTCTGGAATGCCAGCATGGGGTGCAACGCATGATGACGATAGAATGTGGGCCATGGTCGCTTTTATCAGATCGCTACCTAAATTAGATAAAAGCCAGTACACCATGCTAACGACTAGGTTGGACGACGATATGCTGGATATGTCGTTCAATAGCGACATGATGGATATGTCAGACGACGGATTTGAAATGCAGCATTAGTTGTTTTCAAGA
>NZ_JBPYDC010000877.1:0-792 GCF_051847575.1 Psychrobacter sp. 1U2 | reverse complement strand
GTAAGGATGAACAATCTGATCGTACTGACGATATTAGTGAAGGCCAAGCTGTGGCGGGTCCTAGTGACGCCTCATCTATAGACGCAACAGATCCTTCATCTTTTGAGATGCCTCAATATGAAAAGAGTCTAGATTTCAACACTGATCCTGCGATCAAAAATATCGAAGATAAGGATGGCAAAAGATATACCACGCTTAATTTGTCAAATTATGCCAAGCAAGTAAACAATGCCACATGGTCGCCGAATATGAATGTCAATTCAGCGATGACCATCAAAATGCAGGCTTTGCTTGACTGGAACTATGCCTCTCCTGGTCCAATCGATGGTGGTTGGGGCATGAATAGTAAAAAGGCGTTAATCAACTTTCAAACGATGAAAGGATTACCAGCGACTGGTACGATGGACCAAAAAACATGGGATGCATTGACTAAGAATATCCCTGCCAATAAGCCTGTTTTAGTCACGTATACGTTGACTGAAGATGATATCAAAACCAACTTTTTGACTACGCCTTCAGGCTCGGAAGCCAAGTCAAAAGTGAAAGGTTTGTATTATCAAGACATTAAAGAGATGCTTGCTGAGCGCTTTCATATGGACATACGCTACCTTGATAAGTTAAATAAAAATAAAAACTATCGAGCGGGTGAAACCATTACCGTACTTAACACACGTAAGCCGCTCAATGAGCGTATTAATCGCGTGGTTGCTGATAAAGCAAGCAAAACACTATATGCTTATAATGATGATAAGCTGGTTGCTACTTATCCAACGACGATTGGTAGCGATGCCA
>NZ_JBPYDC010000876.1:0-792 GCF_051847575.1 Psychrobacter sp. 1U2 | reverse complement strand
GACGCTTGCGCCGCCGAACTTAAATTAATGATGCGGGATTCATCCGACTCTTTGAGTAGCGGTAATAAAGCATTGGTTAACTCGTAAGGCGCCAAGTAATTGACCACAAAACGTATGTCCAACCCATCTTTGGTTGTTGCCGATGCGGTGGTATAAATCCCTGCGTTGTTGATGAGTACATCGAGCTTTGGTAGCTTTTCGCTGACTTCTGCTGCCATTTTACGTACCGCATCTAAATCTGAAAAATCAGCCACAAATCCATCAATGTTGTCTACTGCTGCGCCTGTCGCGACAGCGTTGACCTCTGCAATGACACTGGCAAGTTTGTCCGCATTTCTACCATGCAAGTACACTTGATGTCCCGCTTTTGCCAGTTTTAAAGCAGTCAATTTACCAATGCCATCAGTACTGCCAGTAATCAAAATAGTCTTAGCCATGAGCCGTCCTTATTATTTGAGTTGTTATTTACGCTATTACTTAAGTTTTAAATGTGTTCTATTTTATCTGTCATAAAACAGCACATTGTAATGAAAATGTTGTGCTTCAAACAATTGCTCAATCAAACTTGAACGTTCGCTCAAAATGATTTATAGTGATCGTAGTTGAATGACTCGAAAACGCATTACCTATTAATTTGAGCAATCACTCAAATATAGTCAATTTAATATAAAAGCATTCATCACCAAACCATCAACAACTAACTATTAGCACCTATTATAAGGATTCTTATATGACTGACTTTACTCTACATGACAAACAAAGCGCCCCAGAGGATAGCAAAGCGTTGCTGAA
>NZ_JBPYDC010000875.1:0-792 GCF_051847575.1 Psychrobacter sp. 1U2 | reverse complement strand
AGCGCCGCGGACTTATTTTCCTTGATCCTCCCTATGAGCAAGAACACAAAGACTTTACACGCCTTATCAACTTGCTTGTTACTGCTTATAACAAATGGCCACAAGGTACTTATGCGTTGTGGTTCCCCATTAAAAACATTGAAGCGGTAGAGCTGTTCTACAAAAAGCTAAAACGTACTGAAATGCGTCGTCAGCTAGTTTGTGAGCTAAATATTTATCCAAATGATGTCGCCGTTGGTCTCAATGGTACGGGGCTGCTCGTTATCAATCCGCCATGGCAGTTTGATAATCATGCACGTGAAATATTACGATTTTTACAGCCTGCTTTAAAAGTAGCTGATGCGCCAAATCTGACGCCTGATAGTGCAACCAATGTACGCTGGTTAGTTGGCGAATAAGGATATCAATATGACGACTGAGCAATCGCCTCACAATAGTTTAAATGACAGCGCCGCAACTCAGCCACCCTTTGTTGATGAGCATGAATTCAATATTCGCTTGGCGGATAATGATAATTACGATGGGCTGACTTTCGAGGTGATTGAGACAGAAGTTGCAGAAGGTAAGCCTGTGGTCAGTCGCGGTGTTTATTTAGCGCCCAACTTGATCACCACTTTATCGCTATTATCTGGTTTTTACTCGATTTTAGCCAGTACTCAAGGCGAGTTTTATAAAGCATCTTTAGCCATCTTTTTATCCGCTATTCTTGACGGTGCTGATGGGCGGGTTGCACGTATGCTCAATGCACAAAGCCCCTTTGGCGAGCAGTACGATTCCCTTGCCGATATGTTG
>NZ_JBPYDC010000874.1:0-792 GCF_051847575.1 Psychrobacter sp. 1U2 | reverse complement strand
CTTGAATATAGGCGGAAGTTTTGGATTTTTTCTCTTCTAAAATTTTGCCAGTTTTGACCTCACTAATCTCATGTCTAATCGGTAATAAGTTACCTTTGGCTTTTTTGTGAGCGCGATGTTGGTACCAATAGCATTGATAACGTTTGGCATCAATCTCGATAATAACTTCTGCTGAGCATTCACCCGTACCTTGGGTCATGATTTCGTTCGTCGAGCCGGTAATATCGCCCAATCTTGGCGTTTGACTATAAAGCGCTAAGCAAATTGCATCCAAGATGGTGGTCTTGCCAGCGCCCGTCTGCCCAGTAATGGCAAAAATGCCTTCATTCAGAAAAGCGGGGTCACTAAAGTCGATGTGCCATTCACCTTTTAGGGAGTTGAGGTTTTTAAGTCGTAGTTCAATCAGTCGCATGGGCAGGTCTTATTTTTATATAGAGTAGTTATAAAGAGAGTGGTGACCAGAAGTTTTTGACTAGCATCTAAAATGCGCTGCTATTATTCAGCCTGAGTATCTTCATGCTGCAGGTTATAAACGATTTGATCATACGCGTTACGTAAGGACGATTTTTGTTCATCAGGGATATTGTGAGTGGTCAGGCAACGCTCAAATACCTCTGCTTCATTTAAGTCTTGGAGAGTCTCAGAGATTTGCTGTTGGTTCAGCACTTTATTATAGGTACGCGTGTTTTTAATTTTTAATACTTCACACGGCAAACCATCTACCATCGCCTGAATATGCTCACGCAACTCACTGACCACGTCATCACCCGTATAAATAATTTCAAGCCAAAC
>NZ_JBPYDC010000873.1:0-793 GCF_051847575.1 Psychrobacter sp. 1U2 | reverse complement strand
AGTCCGCTGTACTGATATTTACGTTTATTTTCTTACATTTTATGCTATTAACATTTTGACGGACGACACCTTATGTCTGAACTTCATCTATTGAGTACCCAGCAGCTTGTCACAGGCTTACAAGACAAACAATTTAGCAGCCTTGAGCTGACTGACCATTATATCAAGCGCATTGACGCGCTAGATGGCAAGATTAATAGTTTTATCACACGAACCTCTGAGACGGCACGCGCCCAAGCACAGGCAGCTGATGAGATGCGAGCACAAGGCGATAAAAGACGTCTGCTCGGGGTGCCAATGGCGCATAAAGACATCTTTTGTACCCAAGGCGTACTGACCACTTGTGGTTCTAAAATGCTTCATAACTTTGTCTCACCTTATAACGCCACTATCGTCTCCAACATCGATAAAGCGGGCATGATTAGCTTAGGTAAGCTCAATATGGACGAGTTTGCGATGGGCTCAGACAACAGTAGCTCATACTATGGGACCGTACAAAATCCCTGGAACCTAGAGCGTGTCCCTGGCGGCTCATCTGGTGGTAGTGCCGCCGCTGTCGCCGCAGGTTTTGTGCCAGTGGCAACAGGTAGTGATACTGGAGGCTCTATTCGTCAGCCTGCATCATTTTGCGGCTTGACAGGTATCAAGCCCACTTATGGCCGTGTATCGCGCTTCGGTATGATCGCCTACGCCTCAAGTCTTGACCAAGCCGGTAGCATGGGTCGTAGCGCCAAAGACTGCGCGTATCTACTACAGCCGATGATCGGTCATGATCCGCGTGATGCAACCTCTA
>NZ_JBPYDC010000872.1:0-793 GCF_051847575.1 Psychrobacter sp. 1U2 | reverse complement strand
AATCCTTGAGCATCAGCTTGAGTAGGCAGACGCATCATCGAAGCAAAACCGCCAAATCTTGGCATCTCGTTGCCGCTTAATGGTTGATTGAATTTCATCATTCACATCCTTGTTTTATCTTATTTACGGTAGGCAATTTGTTATATGCTTTGACAATACCTAAATATCAGAGTACAGACCATGGTAAAATTTAGAAGTAAACTTCTAAATTTCCGTAGTAAGCTTGATTTGTTCGTCATTATCAGAAGTTTATCAAAAGTCAAAAACCGTATTTTATATTAAAAAATGAAAGAAATAGGCACTGGAGCATAATTCTTAATGTTAGATGAGCTGATAAAAATCGACATCAAAACCTTACGTAGCTTTATGGCTATTGTAGAGTGTCAAGGCGTGACAGCCGCACAAACTCGCTTAAATGTTACCCCTTCTGTCATTAGCGGTCATTTGACTCATTTAGAAGATCGTTTGGGTATGACGCTCTGTCATCGCGGCCGAGCTGGCTTTAAGCTTACAGAAGATGGTGCAGCGGTCTATGAAGCCTGTTTGAGCTTTACCGAAGCGGTTGCCAGCTTTCAACATCAATTGCATTATATTCGTCAATTAGACTCTGTTCATGGGGGTCACATTCGTTTGTGTCTCATTGATCAGATGCCAGCGTTTTTTTATGACGCGTTACAGCAATGCTTGTCCGCAAGCTATAGTAAAAATCCACTGATCCACTTCTCTATCGATGTGCAAAGCCCAGAGAGCATGTTAGACAAGCTTTTGAGCAACGAAAGCGACATTGGTGTGG
>NZ_JBPYDC010000871.1:0-793 GCF_051847575.1 Psychrobacter sp. 1U2 | reverse complement strand
AGTTGGTCTTGCGGTGCATATTATTTATTCCGTGTTAGGGTTAGCGGCGGTAATAGCTCATTCGCAGCCGTTATTGACTGCTATTAAATGGTTGGGTGGTAGCTATCTGATTTATTTGGGATGGCAAGGTATTCAAGCCAAACCAAAGCCTACAACTGACTTAGCACTAGATACTCCACAGCAGGAAGCGGACAAACAGGCAAAGCAAGACGTTTTAAAAGCCGATTCAACCCTTGCTACCCTGCGACGCGGTTTCTTCTGTAATGTCTTTAACCCTAAAGCGCCTGTATATTTTGTCGCAATATTTACCCTCGTATTGTCCCCCGATATCCCGCTGTGGCAGCTCTCTATCTATGGCGTATGGATGATGGTGTTACAGATGGCATGGTTTAGCGCTGTGGTGATGCTGCTCTCTATTCCTGCTATTCTGCGTCGTTTTGGGCGTATTGAGCACTGGATAAACCGTATCTTAGGTAGCGCAATGATAATATTAGGGTTAAACCTCATTTTACGTAGCCGATAAGACATTCGCTACTCGCAAAATCTGCTAAACTGAACAGTTATATTCAAACCTCAAAGCCCCATACTATGACCAGTAGACCAAACACTAATAAACACCGAAACCGCGCACCTGAGACTGCCAAAAAACTTGGCAAGCTGCACTCGCGTAATCCGCACCAAGGTCGCTACGACTTTGCGCTATTGACCCGCGCCTTACCTGAGCTTGCCAAGCATACGATCACCAATCCTAAGGGTGAGCCGACGATTAATTTTTCGGATCATCAGGCGGTAC
>NZ_JBPYDC010000870.1:0-795 GCF_051847575.1 Psychrobacter sp. 1U2 | reverse complement strand
TGCACCTTTTGAAGTGGCCATCATTCCGATGAAGTCGAAAGAAGAAACCGTCATGCAAACGGCAACAGCTCTGTATGACGAATTAAAGGCTCAAGGCATTAATGTGTTACTTGATGACCGCAACGAGCGCCCTGGGGTCAAATTTGCCGATCTTGAGCTAATTGGCATCCCGCATCGTATCGTGGTCTCGGACCGTAACTTGGCTGAAGGTAAGTACGAATATGTCAATCGCCGCGAGACAGAAAAGCAAATGCTAAGCCGCGAAGAAGTTATGGCAAAAGTAAGTAGCAAGTAGCTTTTCTGATAAAAAATGTACTAAAAAAAGCGCCTATTTCACTTGATGAAATAGGCGCTTTTTTTATTTTATAGTAGGTCGGCTATATAATCTAAATTATACAAAACCAACCCTATCAATTACTGACGAATCAAACGACTTGGTTTAGGTAATAAACCTATGTCACTGACGCGGCAAGGATTGATATCGATACCACCGCGGCGCGTATACCAAGCACGAACCATCAGCTCTCTTGGTTTATAACATTCACTCAAATCAGCGAATATCTGTTCGACACATTGCTCATGGAAGCCATTGTGCTGACGGAAGCTCAATATATAACGCAGCATATTCGCATTATTAAAAAATTTGTCAGTAGTAATCGATACAGACAGAGTTCCCCAATCTGGTTGATTGGTCACCGGACAATTACTACGCAGTAGATTAGAATAAAAGGTATACGGCTGAGTACCATCACTTGCCACGCTTTCACTGCTCGCTTCTACTTCGTTTTCACTCAG
>NZ_JBPYDC010000869.1:0-795 GCF_051847575.1 Psychrobacter sp. 1U2 | reverse complement strand
CTCAACCTGACCAATTTGCTTGATTTGGCGGGCGAGGCGATAAGCCACGTTTGCCATCTCTTTACCTAGTGTCGTTGGGCTGGCAGTTTGACCGTGAGTACGTGAGAGCATTGGCTGATCGGCGTGCGCAATGGCTAGGTCGGCGATACTGTCGGTCACTTGCTGCATTTTTGCAACCACAAGCTCGCGGCTATCTTTTAGCATCAATGCGTACGATAAGTTGTTAATGTCCTCACTAGTACAGGCAAAGTGAATGAACTCAAGTGAGTCAATTAAGGCATCCTGACCACGAAATTTGTCTTTGATAAAGTACTCAACCGCTTTTACATCGTGATTGGTCGTTGCTTCGATGTCTTTGATTGCTTGTGCATCCGCTTCACTAAAGTCATCAACAATGCTATTTAAAAAGGCATTGGTATCTGTATCAAATGCTGATAATTCACCGATTGCGCTATTATCCGCCAATGACTGTAACCAGCGAATCTCAACGGTGACGCGTGCTTTGATCAAGCCAAATTCAGACAAATAAGGACGTAAGCTGTCGGCTTTGGATGCGTAACGACCGTCGATTGGGGAGAGTGCGGTAAGTGGAGTCATAGTGATGCCTCGATAGTTATGAGATAAAAAATTGCAAAGGTGTAGCTACTAAAAATTGCTATATAAGCACGGGGTAAAAATAGTTGCGCGTAATATAGCAGAAATGTGAATGTAAAAAACCCGTCTATTCATATAACTTTATATTTAAGGTGTATTGACAGTATCTGATTGCGTTGTCCCATACTGAGTATTAAAGTA
>NZ_JBPYDC010000868.1:0-796 GCF_051847575.1 Psychrobacter sp. 1U2 | reverse complement strand
AGCCAGCCCAATGCGCCGTTTAGGTGACGTCGATGAAGTGTCTGGTGCGATTGCATGGCTGGCTAGTGATGAAAGCAGCTTTATGAATGGTCATGCGTTTACCCTCGATGGCGGCATGTTGGCTTAATAATCAAATAACTGCTAAACCATTACGGCGTTAGCCTCGCTCGATGTACTATTTGTACTATCTACGCTCGGCTGCCTTGTAATGAGTTTGCAGTTTTTCGATTATAACTTATTAAGTATTTCCGATAAAAAATTGAAAAATGAATAGCTAATTCAAAATATAAGGAATAGTTGTAGGCTGGGTTTTTAACCCAGCTGTGAAAATTTATAAAAGTAAAACGCTGGGTTAAAAACCCAGCCTACGCCAAAAAACTAAAATAGTTGAAAATGAGATTTACTTTTAAGACTTTACAAATATAAAAGGAACACCTATGAAAGATTTATTTGATTTAACGGGCAAGATTGCCTTGGTTACTGGCGCTAGTCGTGGTATTGGTGAGTCTATCGCTCGTTTATTGGCATCTAGAGGCGCACATGTCATTGTCTCTAGCCGTAAGATTGATGCTTGCCAAGCCGTCGCTGATAGCATCAAAGATGATGGACATAAAGCCAGCGCCTTTGCCTGCCATGTCGGTGAGATGGAGCAGATTGATGCGATCTTTGAGCATATCAAAAGCGAATTTGGTCAAATTGATATCTTAGTGAATAACGCCGCGGCCAACCCTTATTATGGGCATATTTTAGATACCGATCTAGGCGCTTTTGATAAGACCGTCGAAGTCAATATTCG
>NZ_JBPYDC010000867.1:0-796 GCF_051847575.1 Psychrobacter sp. 1U2 | reverse complement strand
ATATATACCTTTTCTTTATCATCCATCCCATTAAGATCAACCCGATTATTTGGGTTAGAACTTGCATACGAAAACAAATTAATCCCACCCGCAAGCCCAATAGGATCACAAGAAATCCACCTAACTGTTGAAACTGAATAATACCTTGCCCTATGATAATTTAAACCACTCTCCTCATCCCGCTCTTTACCAGTAAACCGATAGCGCTTGCGAGCAAAACTACCAAAGCTGGTTTCACCGTAGGGATAATGCTCTTCCCGATTTATCATTTCCCCAGCATCATCCAGTACCAGATTACTGCTTCCCAAATGATCGCTTAGATGAAATTGTACGGCTGGCCCAGCATCGTTTTGATGAGCGTCTCCTCTTCTCACTAATGCAATCCGCTGTTGATTATCCATGATATGCAAGACATTATTCTCTTTTGGGCTAGCGCCTGAATTATCCCAGCGAAAATGCTCAAACAGCTCACCAATGTAAACTCGGCTTTCCCAGCTACCGCCTTGTTTACGCACCAGTTTCATCACACGCAGCCCTGAAGCATCATATAGATAATGGGCGTGGATGCTGGGCTCACTATTGCCTGTTTGTGCTCTAAACACTGTCAGCTGATCACTATGATTCCATTCAAAATGACGAGCTAATCCTTCGCTTATCATATTGCCATTGACATCATAAACATAAGAAAATTCCGTTCCGCTAAAACTGACTTGCTCAAGTCGGTTATTATTCGCTTCAACAGTAAAGTCTCTGTTGCTAACTACATTTCCTCTATTAGTGACATGGGTATGCTTCA
>NZ_JBPYDC010000866.1:0-797 GCF_051847575.1 Psychrobacter sp. 1U2 | reverse complement strand
CTACGCGAGCTTTTACTTTATAATTCCAAGTATTACCAGACTTCTTTAAAGTGCGGTTTGCAGTACCTTTATATTTGTCTTCAACGGTAAAGCTATAATCAGCACTTGATGGTTGAATGATTTTTGCATTGGCAAGCGTAGGGGCAGTCATACTTAAAGCTCCGATAATAGCGATACTAGCACCTGTAGTTAAGGCGGTTAAAAATTTCGGTTTATTATGTCTAAGGTCTTGATTGTCAGTTATTGCTAACTTTTTATTTATTGATAAAACACTCATGAATACTCCTTAATAGATAGAAGACAGAGATGTCATCTTTTCTTATAACTATTATTATGTTCTCAACGCTTATAATGGTCATATGTTGTTACATTTTCAAGGGCGTCAACATATAGCAGTGTTCAGCTCTTGTAGCCTATGTTGCCAAAACTCCTTAAGCTGACGTCACAAGTAACGCTTTGTGAGTAAGGTTACTCGCTAGCATGAACTTATAAAATTTCTGCTTTCACATTCTTGTAAATTTTTCGAATTTACACTTGAAGCCATCTTCTATTGCCCCCACTTTTTGATACAAGCTCAACGCTTATCTATGAGACATTACTGTTAATCGTATTTCTTATAGATACTGGTCTTGAGACCATTTATTCAAATAAACCCTTTAACGTAAACAATCAACTTTTGGAGTCATATCGATGAACATTCGTCCTTTACATGACCGTATCGTCGTCCGCCGTATAGAAGAAGAAACAAAAACTGCTGGTGGTATCTTATTACCTGGTTCAGCACAAGAAAAACCGTC
>NZ_JBPYDC010000865.1:0-798 GCF_051847575.1 Psychrobacter sp. 1U2 | reverse complement strand
AGCGGTTAACAAAGAGAGAGTAGAGAGCTTATTCAAACGCATGAAAGTATCCTATAAAATTTAAAGAGGCTATCAAAAAAGATAGGTAAAAAGGGATAGTCAAAAGAGCGACTAAGAAGAAAAACAAGAAAATATGAGGTGACAATAGTGCATTATAATAGCAGGTTTTAGAGTAACCAATATTACTAGTAAAGAAAAAGTATTGAAGCCTGAAGGTTATAAATAACTACTATATAAGTGGACGAAGGGATAAGGCTAGAGTTATCGTCTATATAATAATGGCAAACACTATAGCTTTTAAATTGGCTCATGTTCTATGTATGTCCAAAACTAATCAATCACTCAAAACCTCATTCAACTCGTCAATAAAACTGCGAATACGCTCAGCATTTGTGCCCAAATCGCTACCGCCAACCCGTGATTTACTGCGAATATCGACCAGATGTTCGCCACCTTTGTCAGTTACCCGTATGACGATATCATCTTTAAAACCAAACCACATCGTCGAATCGGTTGCCTCAACGATACCAGTGCTAGCATCAACATTTACCAAATCCCAGCCCAAGTTATCAGCGGCTTGTTCGGTAGCTTTTATTAGTTCAGACTTTGATTGCGTATAAGTTAAGGTTTGCAGTTCAGGATAAGCGTTGCGTTGTTGCTCTGCGGTCTCTTCACCAGCATATTCAACTGGGTTTGGTGCATCAGCGCGTAGTGGGGCAATAGCCACAAATTCAGGTGGGTTAATCAAATCGGTCGAAATATCATGGATAGGCGGTACGCTTTTGGCAGTATTCATCA
>NZ_JBPYDC010000864.1:0-798 GCF_051847575.1 Psychrobacter sp. 1U2 | reverse complement strand
GATCGTTACTTGACGAGAGCCAATCTCACGCGCCAAAGTACGGCTAAAGCCCTCTACGCCCGCTTTAGTCGCCGCATAATTGGATTGTCCAGCATTACCCATCTTTGCAACCACTGAACTGATATTAATAATACGCCCACGACGAGCTTTCATCATACCGCGCACTGCACGTTTACTCATACGATAAACTGACGTTAAATTGGTATCAATCACACTGTCCCAATCTTCGTCTTTCATACGCATTAGCAAACCATCTTGAGTAATACCTGCGTTATTTACTAATACCTGTACAGCGCCATACACACTTTCGATCTCTTCAAACAATTTATCGATTTGTGTGCCATCACGGACATCTAGAACCCGACCAATACCACCGGAATCATGCAAATAATCATCGATAAGAGCAGCACCTTTTTCTGTAGTCGCTGTGCCAATAACAAAATGTCCTTCTTTCGCAAAACGTTTAGCAACTGCTTTACCAATACCGCGACTTGCTCCACTAACTAATACAATCGTTCGACTCATGATAACACCTCCATCAGTTTTTCCATACGAGCAGGCTTGTCTATTGGATAACTTGCAATTGGCTGCGTTTGACGCTTGGCCAAATTACTTAGCACGTTACCACTACCGCACTCAATTAATATATTTATTTGTTTGTCTGCCAGCTCTTGCATGGTCTTTGACCATAATACAGGCTCGCTAAGCTGCTCTGTTAACGCTTGTTTGATACTTTGAACGCTGGTCTCAATACGAGCATGACGATTTTGGATAACAGGAATATTGGCTTGATCAAAT
>NZ_JBPYDC010000863.1:0-798 GCF_051847575.1 Psychrobacter sp. 1U2 | reverse complement strand
ATACGACCGCTACTCATTGCGTTCTCCTTGAACTTCTATATATGGTTGTAGTCAATTATGAAACGGCAGCAGCACCGCCAACGATTTCCGAGATTTCTCGGGTAATCGCCGCTTGACGCAGCTTGTTATAAACCAACTGTAAATCATTAATAAGGTCACCAGCATTATCTGTTGCCGCTTTCATCGCAACCATACGTGAAGACTGCTCAGAAGCAATATTTTCCATTACCGCTTGATAAACAATCGACTCAATATAGCGACCAAGCAATTCATCAATCAATGTCTTGATATCAGGCTCGTAGATATAGTCCCAGCTAAGCTCTGTCTGTATGCCACTTTCTTCATCATCAAACGAGTGCTCTGGCAGAGGAACCAATTGATTAACGGTTGGCTTTTGAGTCATGGCATTAACGAACTGGTTATATACCACGTAAATACGGTCAATATTGCCGTTACTATAATCTTCAAGCATGGCTTGAACGGGTGCGTTTATTTGCTCAAACGTTGGTTTATCGCCATAGTCAGTCACCGCTGACGTCACTTTACCACCAAAGTTTTTGAAAAAACTCACACCCTTAGCGCCAATAACTGCAAACTCAGTTTGCACAGACTGGTCTTGATAATCTTGGATACTTTTGGATAAAGCTTTGAATAGGTTAATATTCAAACCTCCCGCCAAACCACGATCAGAGGTAATGACGATATAGCCAACCTTGTTGACCGGACGCGTTACCATATATGGATGTTTGTAGTCTGATGAAGCATGCACCAAATGTGAAATAACCCGGCGCATACTAT
>NZ_JBPYDC010000862.1:0-799 GCF_051847575.1 Psychrobacter sp. 1U2 | reverse complement strand
ACTTTAAGTGAGCTATCAGAGTTACAGAATACTTTGAAACGTAGTGACAACCCACCAGCGGATTTGCAATCTAAGATTGATGAAAAAATTACTGATCTTGCGCCTGCAATCGAAAAACTGGCACAAAACCCTAACGCACTAAAAGTAGGTAGCCGTTTGTTCCTGCAAAACTGTGCAGTGTGTCATGGGTCAAACGCTAAGGGTGCAACAGGTTATCCTAACTTGACGGATAATGACTGGTTATATGGTGGTGATGCGGCAAACCTACTCACCACGCTACACAAAGGCCGGGTTGGTGGTATGCCAGCATGGCGTGATCAGATTGGTGAAGAAGGCGTTCGCGCAGCTTCTGAGTATGTTCTATCATTATCTGATAACAACGGTCATAAGGACAACGGTGAGCTGGATAAAACTTTAGTCGCCCAAGGCGAGTCTATCTATGATGCGAACTGTGCTTTATGTCACGGTAAAGATGGCAAAGGTATGATTTCAACTGGTGCGCCTAATTTGACTGATAACATTTGGCTGTATGGCGGTGAGCGTGAAACTGTTCGCGATACCCTACGCTATGGCCGTGCAGGCGTCATGCCTGAATGGGAAACCAAATTGGGTAATGAGCGTATTATGCTTGTAGTATCTTATGTTTATTCATTATCAGACAGATCAGCAGCTACCAAGAACGGCGCTAATGTGACAGCTGCGGCTTCTATGCCAAAAGCGACCAATAGTGTTCCAGCAGTCAGCAGCAATTAAGTTCTTAATTATCTAGTCTGATTAGTAATGAGCGTTAACAAAGGAG
>NZ_JBPYDC010000861.1:0-799 GCF_051847575.1 Psychrobacter sp. 1U2 | reverse complement strand
TACTTATTTCCTATCACTTCACGCGGCATACTATACTGACGATGACTACCGCCTGCACTAACCGGTGAATGTACTTATCATATTTAATATTAGTGATACTGGTAATCAACTTTGACACCACTATGTCAAGCTTACAAATCATAGCTTAGTTAATTATCAAATCATAGCATCTAGCACATGTATTTATAGCAAAGCCTTGCTATTATACGGTCTAAAAACCATCAACCTATCCTATATTTCAATAAGTTTTTGATAATAATCACAATTATATAGCATACAAATACCTTATGCTGCCTGTATTTAGTTCACTCTATGCACCAGACGCTAGCCACTTGTAGGAGTCCACATGGCAAATCAGTTTCAATTATTTAAGCGTCGTCGCTTTAACGCTATGTTTTTTACCCAGTTTTTGGGTGCTTTTAATGACAATATTTTTAAACAAGCACTGATTTTAGTTTTGACCTATACTGCCGCCAGTCAAATCGGCGTGGAAGTGAGCATCTTGAATAATTTAGCCGCCATGCTGTTTATTTTGCCTTATTTTTTATTTTCTGCCTTGGCGGGACAGATTGCAGATAAGTTTGAAAAGTCGAAACTCACCCGCTTTGTTAAGCTGCTTGAGCTGGTCATTATGACAGTGGCGGCTATAGGCTTTGTGTTTGAATGGTATGCTCTGCTATTTGTAGCGCTGTTTTTAATGGGTACGCATTCTACCTTTTTTGGTCCGATTAAATATGCTTATCTGCCACAAGCAATGCAAAAAGACGAGCTTGTCGGGGCTAATGGTTTGTTTCAGATG
>NZ_JBPYDC010000860.1:0-800 GCF_051847575.1 Psychrobacter sp. 1U2 | reverse complement strand
AAAAGGTAAAACCAACAGCAAAATTATGATTGACTCAAGTCATGCAAATTCAGGCAAAGACCCATATTTACAGCCTATGGTCATTCAAAATGTCGCAGAGCAAATTCAAAAAGGCAACAAGTCTATCATTGGCATGATGATTGAAAGCCATCTCAAAGGCGGCAACCAAAAACTGACAGCGGACTTAAGTCAGCTTGAGTATGGTAAATCTATCACCGATGGTTGTCTCGATTGGGATAGTACCGTCACTGCTATACATAATCTACGCGATATGGTTAAAGACATTTTGCCCAATCGCTAATTAATAACCGTTTATAAAAAACATCAGGCCCATCTTGTGCTATCAATAAAGTGCTAGATGGGCTTTTTGGTTGTCATATTTCATATTGGTTTGTATTAGTTCGTGGTTATGTTTCTTTATCCTTTTGGTTTCGCTTGTTTTTTGGCTTCTTTCGCCTTTTTTGCTTCTCTACGCTCCTCTTCAAGTTGTTTTAATAGGCGTAGTCCTTTTTTCTATGGGCATGAATCAAGGCAAGCTCATTAGATATTTTCTCTTTACTGCCATCTTCTTCTACAAATTTTAGTTCCAGCTTTTTTTCAGGCTTGCTCAGCTTTTTGAGGGCTTGCTTTAAGTATTTTATCTTCTCTTTACGTTTTCAACCTCCATATATTCGTCTACCATTTTTATTATTTTTTTAGCTTTCATGATTTATAACCCCTTGTTCTTTGGTTTGGCGAACAGCAATAGCATCAGCGTTTTTTTGCTTATCAAGCATTAAGCTTTGGATGTAGTATGAGCC
>NZ_JBPYDC010000859.1:0-801 GCF_051847575.1 Psychrobacter sp. 1U2 | reverse complement strand
ACACAAGTACAAAGACGCGTCATATCAGCTTTTGTCTTAGCTGCTACAATGGATTTACCATTTATAGGATGTGCCCATAATTCGGCTAGATCAGACAGTACAATCATATCTGCATCCATATAGATTGCTCGTCCTGAATAATTACAATATTCAGGTATCGCCCAGCGAAACCCTGAAAAAGGAGTTGGCCATTTAGTGGTGTTCCACCCTTCACCTGTCTCAGGATTCGAATACCAGAAACTTTGTGGATCACGTGATAATTGCATCCATACAATCTCAACAGGCAAGCTTGTATATTTATGAATACTATAATCTAGTACCATCATCTGTTCTAGATCACAATTATTAGGATCACATCCAACAAACACCTTAATAGTATTGCTATCCATATAACGTCCTCATAAATCAATAGTGTAAAAACAATAAATAGTTGAATTGTATCGCAGTTTGGTTTTATATAGCGAGCTCTTATAGCAAATCTTTAGAGTCAGTTTTTGAGCCAGCAATTAAAAATTGTACACTGGCGTTAGTATGAAACAAGCTTGAATACATTTGCTTCTTAATTGATTCTATAATACCAACCTTCATTCCTAGAAGCCGTACCGCTCGACGTTAATGAAAGTCTTAGTTAGGGTAGCGAGTAGCAATTGAGCTATTAAAAGCATGACTTCCCCTTTATCATCATGGGTATTATACAGCTTTTATCAACCTATCTTAAAAGCATTACGTCTGACCTAATCATAGGCGCTGGCCTAAAACCATTTAAGAGTTTGGTCAATGTGTAGGGTGCTTAGTGAGATT
>NZ_JBPYDC010000858.1:0-801 GCF_051847575.1 Psychrobacter sp. 1U2 | reverse complement strand
GTACGCCATGCACGTGCTATCAAACGATTATAACAAGCCCTATAAAAAATCAGCACGTGTGGTCGGTGACGTCATCGGTAAGTATCATCCACATGGTGATAGTGCGGTCTATGATGCTATCGTACGTATGGCGCAGGATTTCAGCTTGCGCTATCCAATGGTTGACGGTCAAGGTAACTTTGGCTCGATTGATGATGATCCTCCGGCAGCGATGCGTTATACCGAAGTACGTATGACCAAACTGACCCACCAGATGCTCGCTGATTTGGATAAAGACACGGTCGATTGGGAAGACAACTACGACGGCTCTGAGCGCATGCCAAGCGTGATGCCAGCGCGTATTCCTAATTTATTGGTCAATGGTGCAACAGGCATTGCGGTCGGTATGGCGACCAATATGGCGCCGCACAACCTGACTGAGGTGATTAATGCCTGCCTAGCTTATGCTGAAAACCCGCAAGTATCAGGCGAGGAGCTGATGAGTCATATCTCAGGCCCTGACTTCCCGACGGGCGGTATCATTTATGGTCGTGCGGGTATTTTAGATGCTTATCGTACGGGTAAAGGTCGTCTGCATATACGGGGTCGCTATCATATCGAGCCGATGAGTGACACAGGTGTCAATCGTGATCGCGAGCGTATCGTCTTCACTGAAGTGCCGTATCAAGCCAATAAAGCTAAGCTCATTGAACGTATTGCTGAGCTGGTGCGTGATAAAAAAATCGAAGGCATTACTGAGATTCGTGATGAGTCTGACAAAGAAGGCATGCGCATCGCCATCGACTTACGCCGCGGTGAAAC
>NZ_JBPYDC010000857.1:0-802 GCF_051847575.1 Psychrobacter sp. 1U2 | reverse complement strand
AGGGTAGTAGTTGTGGCGGTGCTTTAGAAGAAGAGACAGAAACGTAGTTTAGGATTGTTTTTAACCATTTTTGTTTAACACACCTCAGTCATTCTTAAATAAAAATTCACGAGTTTTACTCCAAGCGATTGTTATAAATTTTTTGTAGCCTCTGTCTGTGAATGCGCCGCAAGCAAAAAAATTTACATCAGTAGCAATGTAATACTTTTAGACCAAATCTACTATGTCAGTAGCTACGGAGCGCGTTCCATGTTTACCAATAAGGCACTTTTATCTATGACCTCAATATCTATGGTCTCAACGACCAAAGCTCTTCTCGCTGCCACAATTATGCTATCGAGCGCCGCTTACGCTGATTTTAATCACAGTAGCTGGGATAGTTTGCTGGACAAAAACGTCACTATGACCAATGGCGGTAAAGCGTCTGTGGTCAACTATGCTGGCATGAAAGCAGACAACGGCAAGTTGAGTAGCTATTTGAATGCCACAAGCAAAGTCAGTCAGGCAGAATTTAACCGCTGGAATAAAGATGAGCAATTGGCCTTTTTAATCAATGTCTACAATGCTGCTACGATAGAGCTGGTGCTCATAAAATACCCTAATATCAAATCCATTAAAGATATCGGTGGACTACTAAGCTCACCATGGAAGCAAGACTTTATTCCGCTACTTGGCAAAACCCGTTCGCTAGATGATATTGAGCATAACCTTATACGCGGCTCAAAACGTTATAACGAACCGCGCATTCATTTTGCGGTCAACTGCGCCAGCATTGGCTGTCCAGCCTTATTGGACGATGCTT
>NZ_JBPYDC010000856.1:0-802 GCF_051847575.1 Psychrobacter sp. 1U2 | reverse complement strand
CCCATTCCGATACCATCATCGATTATCTGACTGAGCATGGCTGGCAGCCACACGTAAGAGGTAGTAGCGATGGCCCAGCAGTAGAGTATAGTCATCCAGACTATGTGGGTCGCATCGGTATGATTGCGCCTTATGCTGCGCATTTTTGTGATACCTGCAACCGCCTGAGAGTCAGTAGCCAAGGCAAGGTGCATCTGTGCTTGTTTGATCAAGGCAACTACGATATTCGTCAGCATCTGCAAACAGGGGATATACAAGGTTTGGTTGAGACTTTGCACAGCTTTATGCCGATCAAACCTGAACACCATCATTTGCATGAGTCTAATAGCGGCATTATGCACAACTTATCGATTATTGGTGGTTAGCATGACTGTACTCTAATCATAAAAACTATATTTAAATTATAAAAACTGTATTTTTGAGGAATCCCTATGAGCAAACCTGCTACCAAGTTTACCCCACTTAATATTGCCGTATTGACCGTTTCTGATAGTCGGACGCTGGCAGAAGATACGTCAGGCCAGTATTTAGCAGATAGCTTAACCGACGCAGGTCATCATTTGGCAGATCGCAAGCTGATTACCGACGACATTTATCAGATACGAGCGGTGATTAGTGGCTGGATTGCTGATCCAAATGTGCACGCGGTCATTACCACGGGCGGTACAGGGTTTTTTATTAGAGACAGTATGCCAGAGGCAGTAAATGTATTGTTTGATAAATCTATCGACGGCTTTGGTGAGATGTTTCGTCTGATCTCAAAAGATGAGATTGGCATGTCAACGGTACAGTCGCGCGCGGT
>NZ_JBPYDC010000855.1:0-802 GCF_051847575.1 Psychrobacter sp. 1U2 | reverse complement strand
CAAGATAAGGGCGCGCCCGTCCTAGTCGGTACCGCGACGATTGAAGCCAGTGAAGAGCTGTCTTATTTGCTGGATCAAGAAGGCGTGAAACATAACGTCCTAAATGCCAAGCAGCATGAGCGTGAAGCTGACATCATCGCGCAGGCGGGTAGCCCAAAATCCGTGACTATTGCAACCAACATGGCAGGCCGTGGTACCGATATCATCTTGGGTGGTAACTGGCAGTCATTTATTGAAGACATAGACTCAGTCAGTGCTGATGAGATGCAACGCCTAAAAGCCCAATGGCAAATCAAGCACGATCAAGTGGTCGCCGCGGGTGGTTTGCATATTATCGGCTCTGAGCGCCACGAGTCTCGTCGTATCGATAACCAGCTACGTGGCCGTGCCGGTCGTCAGGGTGACCCTGGTATGTCGCGCTTTTTCTTATCGCTTGAAGACGATCTCATGCGTATCTTTGCTGGTGATCGCGTGGTCAATATGATGCGTGCTATGGGTCTCAAAGAAGACGAAGCTATCGAACATAAGATGGTGTCAAAGTCGATTGAAAACGCTCAGGGTAAGGTTGAGAGCCGAGATTTCGATGCGCGTAAAAACTTGCTAAAGTATGATGACGTGGCCAATGAGCAGCGTAAAGTTATTTATGCTCAGCGTGATGATTTGCTCGATGATATGGATTTACTGGATGCCATCGAAGTGATGCATCATGAAGTCTATAATGCCATGATTAATCAATTTATCCCGCCAGGTTCTGTCGACGATCAGTGGAGTGTTGATGGATTAGAAGATGAGCTTGAAGAAG
>NZ_JBPYDC010000854.1:0-803 GCF_051847575.1 Psychrobacter sp. 1U2 | reverse complement strand
CGCTCCTGACTCTCATGTGGCAGAAGCCATTGATGATCGCAGCCTTGATGAAATACTAGCCACTGATATGCAGCCTTTTGCCCAGACATTACCATGGCTCGATGCACTGATGCCAGCGCATGTGATATTTTCGCAAGTAGATGATAAACCTGCAGGTTTTTCCAAGGTTTGGTTGCAAGACATCATTCGTGATCAGCTCAAATTCGATGGTGTTTTATTTTCTGATGATTTATGTATGGCAGGCGCACAAGCGGCTGGCGACATTAGCGACCGTGTACGTGCAGCCATCAAAGCCGGTTGTGATATTGCTCTAGTATGCAATGATCGCATTGCAGCTCATGAAGCGGCCAAGGTTGCTCAAGAACTGCCCTACCCTAACCAAAGCCGCCTCAAAACTATGTGTGGACAGGTACCGTCATGGCAAGGAGATTTAAAATCGACCTGCCAGCAGTTTGAATATTGGCAGCAAGCTAAGGAGAATGTTCTAAAGACGTTTTTTAATGCTCAATCTGATTTTTCGCTACCCCAAAGTGAATATAAGGAACTAGACCCAACTGACTACAGATAAATAGTTTTGGTAGTTAAGTAGTTTTTATCGTCTTTGAGGACATTTTATATAACAAAAAAACGCACCCTTAAAAGGTGCGTTTTTTTAAATTAGCAGTTAAATTTAATCCTTATTGTGGGTCTAATACCGTACCTTGAGTAGGATCATCACCATCTGGCAATACATCATCATTGTTGTTGTCTAATGGATTTAAATCTGGATCTGGCACAGTAGCATCTACGCCATTGTCATCACC
>NZ_JBPYDC010000853.1:0-804 GCF_051847575.1 Psychrobacter sp. 1U2 | reverse complement strand
CGATGGACCTAAAAGGAGCGCCTCCAGGAGCGAGTATTGTTATTCTTGGTGCAGGTCTTGGTGGTCTCACTGCAGCTTATGAGCTACGTAAAGCCGGTTATGATGTTAAAGTGCTTGAGTTTCAAAATCGCGGTGGTGGACGTAGCTGGACGCTCAACAGTGGTGACAAATATACCGAGCTTGGCGGTGAGGAAGTTACCTGTGATTTTGAAGAAGGTAACTATTTTAATGGCGGGCCTTGGCGTTTACCAAGTCATCATTATGCTGTATTTCACTACTGCAAGAAGTTTGGTGTTGAGATGCAACCTTTTATTCAGACTAACGACCGAGCTTATCTGCATCGCTCTACGCACTTTGGCGGGGTGCCGCAGCGTTTAGGAGATGTAAAAAACGACATACAAGGCAATGTGGCTGAGCTGCTATCAAAGGCCGTCAACGTTGGTGGTCTTGATCGTTCAGTGAATACTGAGGATAAAGAAAAGTTGCTTGAGGGCTTAAAAGGCTGGGGCGTACTAGACAAAGACTATCGCTACAGAGCCAGTAATGAGACTACCAAGCATCGCGGTTTTAGCGTCTTTCCTGGTGGTGGCCTGATGCCCAACGAAAAACCCTCGAAGCCTCTACCTATCGGTGAGATATTGGACTCTGGCATGTGGTCAGATATTTATGCCAATCACATGACTTATGGCCATCAACCAACGATGTTTCAGCCAGTAGGCGGTATGGGCAAAATCGGTGATGCGTTCACTCGTGAGTGCCGCGATATGATTGAGTTTAATGCCAAAGTCACTAAGATTCATCAAG
>NZ_JBPYDC010000852.1:0-804 GCF_051847575.1 Psychrobacter sp. 1U2 | reverse complement strand
AAACTCAATCTCACGTGGATAAGCATGGGTTGATAAACGCTTACGTACCAAGTCTTTAATTTGCTGGGCAATCTCGTCACTGCCTTCGATGCCGTCTTTTAGCACCACATAGGACTTAATATTGTGTCCGCGCACCTCATCAGGGACACCGACGGCGGCCGACTCAGCAACAGCTTCATGTTCTAATACAGTGTTTTCAACATCAGTTGGACCGACACGGTAACCTGCCGTCGTAATGATGTCATCGTCACGCCCTGAGAACCAATAGCTGCCATCACTATGGCGCTCGACCACATCTCCTGTCAGATAATAGTCTTCAAAGAATGCCTGTTTTTCGTTCCAGCTATAACCACGGAAATAAAACGCTGGCGATTGACTGACTACAACTGCTAGCTGGCCTTGCTCGCCATCAGGCAATACTTGCATATCATCATCCAACACGACGAGGGTATGTCCTGGCAGAGCCATACCCATCGATCCGACTGGGCATTCATGTTCTAACGCATGGTGTTCACAGCAGGTCATTCCGGTCTCTGTCTGCCCATATTGATCGCAGACTTGGCAGCCTAAATGGTTTTGCACCCAGCTTACTACTTCAGTATTTAAAGTCTCACCTGCTGAGTTGGCACAGCGTAATGATAATGTCGAAGGATTATTATCAGTGATTTCTTCAAAGACACCGCTTGATTTCATCATGCGAAATGCCGTTGGTGAAGAAGCTAAGTTGGTAATCTTATGACGCACCATAAAGTCGCGCGTATTGGTCGCATCAAAACCCGCTTCATTAAAATAAGTCGTGACACC
>NZ_JBPYDC010000851.1:0-804 GCF_051847575.1 Psychrobacter sp. 1U2 | reverse complement strand
AATGTTAAGTTAATACAGAAAGAGCCCAGCGCATTGGTTAAATCAACGCTTTGGGCTTTTTTGTGTTAACAGCCTCTAGAGCCGTAGATTTTATAATTTCTTCTTACCATATTCTTCTCTTGAAATAGCTATACAACACACCAATTGATAGCCTATAAGTAATATCATTACTACTGGCAAGGTTTAAAACAAAGCCATTGTAGTTGGTATATGTGAGCACTATTACCAATAAGTCATTATCTGGTGTTGACACTAAATATATTTAGTTGAAATACAATCCGATATCCCGCATATACATAGCAGACAAACAGAAGGGCCATATTATAAGCCCATTATAAAAACTGTTAAAAATATGAATTATAAAAGGATAATACTATGAGATTTGAGAAGTTTACGCAAAAGCTGCAAGCCGCCATTCAAGAGGCGCAAAGCCTAGCGTTAGGACGTGATAATACTGGTATCGATCCAGTGCATTTGCTTGCCGTACTGCTGCAGGATGAGTCCAATTTGTCTATCTGTCAGCAGGCAGGTGCCTCTATTCCTGCACTAAAAAATGGTGTAGCAAAAGCGTTAGACAATCAAGCCAAAATTAGCGAGCCGACAGGAGATGTCAATCTAAATCCAAACTCGGTCAAAATTCTAAATCTTGCAGATCGTCAAGCGCAAAAAGCGGGTGATGATTTTATTGCTACTGAATGGGTCATATTGGCACTGGCTGAACAGGGCGAGACCAAAAAGATATTTGAGAGTGCAGGGGTGACTGCTGATAAGTTAAAAGTAGTTATCGAGCAGTTACGTGGCAAC
>NZ_JBPYDC010000850.1:0-805 GCF_051847575.1 Psychrobacter sp. 1U2 | reverse complement strand
ATAAAATACTCTTGATTTGATTTGATAAAGGGCTGCTAAGCTTGCTACCAATTCGCGATAATCCCGATGGCCACGGTCTAAGGGATGATGCTTAAATACGAGCATCTGCTTTGTATCAGCATGGTCTGCAAAGCTTGCAATAACTTCGTCTATGAACTGCACGACATCACGATAACCACTATGATGGGTAATCTGCGAATCATTATGTACTTGCAAGCTGACCAAAAAATAATTGTTATCTGCGTGAGTGACGAGATGGTTTTGTAGCTTCTTATCTGGTAAATACCCACGCAATTTACGCCAAGGCGCTTTTAACCAAGCGATTGCTTCTTGCCATGCGGTCATTCCGCGATAATGTGAATAGTGCGGATAACGCGACTTGTATAGGCGGGTAACGATATAATAAACGATAGCAGCAACACTTAATCGATAAAATCGATTGTGCGTGTATAACGGTTTATCATTGGCTTTTTTGAGTGCTTTAATATCGGCAATGTTTAAGCGTGAGTAGCCATTGATACCATGCTCTTGTAGGGTAATATAATCAGGTCGTAAATAGCCTTCTTCAAACACAAAAAAGGATATGCCTAACTTTTCACTCAAGCAGGCAGCTTGCGTATGATGCGGGCGACAATCACCAAAGCAGACAATCGCATCAATGCTGTGCTCTTCAATAAAAGCTTGTAACCAAGAGGAAAACTGCCCTAAAGTCCCTACATAATCATGAGCATTAGGATGACGATAAAAAAACGCATCACCAGCATTGAAGTTAATTTTACTTACTTGAATATCTTGAGTTTGCAAA
>NZ_JBPYDC010000849.1:0-805 GCF_051847575.1 Psychrobacter sp. 1U2 | reverse complement strand
CAACTTACGATAATAGAACCAATGACCAAATAGCGACACATGCGCAAAAAGTCTAAAACCAAACTGGTGGTACCAGCAAAAAACAACGGCGCAGGTGCAATACCTTTATGCATCAGCGCCGCTTTGCCAGAGATATCAACGAGACGGATTAAAAACATCAATACGATGGCCGCAATACTGATACGCCCTTGCGCAACTGTCGGAAAAATACGCCCAAACGTATCTACAATGCGCGTGGCCTTATAAGCAGGCGCAATCATAGGGTTTCTCTCATCCATTCCAGCAAACTGCAGCATAAAACGGATAAATACTAGCATCATAGCGAAGGTAGTCACTAAGTCAAAAATTTGCAACAACGTGTTGTTCATAAAACGCTACTCAATGTGCCACGAATAAATATTTTTAAGATGGTGGCTTATTTGTATTAAAGGAGAATTTTACTGGGCTAAATTCTTATTTGTTTTCTGTACTAAGCGCTTGACTACGGTCGTAACAAGCTTGCATGGCCTCGCCGATTTGGCGACCAATCTCATTACTTTGCATAGATTCGATAGCGGCTTGTGTGGTGCCATTCGGTGACATGACTTTACGGCGTAGCTCACTTGGACTATCATCACTCTCGATAGTCATTTTAGCTGCACCTAGTACCGTCTGCATAGCTAGAGCTGAGGCTTGCTCTTTGTCCAGACCGAGCGCCACGGCGCCATCAATCATTGATTCAATAAAATAAAACACATAGGCTGGTGCAGAACCAGAAACGGCCGTTACAGCATGCATATGTGTCTCATCATCTACCCACATAGCC
>NZ_JBPYDC010000848.1:0-805 GCF_051847575.1 Psychrobacter sp. 1U2 | reverse complement strand
CGCCATATCTAAACGCGCAACCATAGTTTCCACTGCCTCTGGGTCTTTTAATACTTGAACAATAGGACACAAAGGGATCAATGGATCACCTTCAAAATACATCTGTGTGATCAACCGTGTTGAGATCGATGGCCCCATAACTGAGACGTGAATATGGGCAGGGCGCCAAGTATTGATGCCATTTGGCCATGGATAAGGCCCTGGACGTACCGTGCGAAAACGGTAGCGGCCATCAGCATCAGTTATACAACGACCTACCCCGCCAAAGTTTGGATCAAGCGGTGCTAGGTAGTTATCTTTTTTATGGCGGTAGCGACCTCCAGAGTTGGCTTGCCACATCTCAACTAGTGTATTGGCAACTGGCTTACCAAACTGATCGATAACACGGCCATGCATAATGATACGCTCACCGATGGGCAAGCCAGCTTGTGTACCTTCTGTACGAAAATTCATGAGCAAATCATTGTCGTATTGACCAATTTCTAAACCGTCGAATACTGGCCCACTGCGCTCAGATGGACTGGCATTTTGAATGCTAACCAAGGCTTGTTTTGGCGAACGTGTGATAGAAGTTTTATAACCTGGAGTATATTGCGCCGGTTGCCATGCTCGATCACGCGCCAGAAAATAAGGATACTTTTGACTCATTTTGATTTTCTCCACTCTTATCTATAAAATTTTATAAGCAATAGTATTGACGGCTGTGACTTTATAAAATGGTCGTGCCCCAACCATTGTCTTTTGCTAAGGCAAAAGCATGGTTGGCCGCAGGGACGCCAGCATAAATTGAGACATGCATCAATAC
>NZ_JBPYDC010000847.1:0-807 GCF_051847575.1 Psychrobacter sp. 1U2 | reverse complement strand
GGCGGTACAGAATATGTGCCAACGACATGAGCCACCATGTCGCTTGAGCCTTCTGAATATAAAGCGACCTCGCCCACTATGAGCGTGCGCCCTACTTTTATCAGCGTACACTTAGCAATGATACGTGCTTGGGCGGAGGGTTTACGCAAAAAGTTGATGGTAAGGCTCGTCGTCACGGTCAACGGGACGATGCCTATTTTACCCAGTATCGCCACATAGATGGCGACATCAGCGATACTCATTAATACTGGCCCAGAGACCGTACCACCTGGGCGCAGCTCGTCTATGCCAATATCATGGGCTAAAGTCGCACCGCTATCATCTACGGCTTCGATGATACATTTGGTCTGAGGAAACTCCGATGTTATAAACGCGACGATTTCTTCTTTGGTTGCAGACATATATCTTCCTTGAGTTTGGTTGTTATTTCCCTGTCTGTTCTTTATTAAACAGTCTTTTTCTCAATCATCATAACAAATTTTTAAATCCACACCTTTAAATCTCCTCTATCGACACCTTTGCTATTTTTACGCCGCCCCAGGTGACAAGCGCGACGCCAATACCAATTAAAGAGGCGCCCAATAACAACCCTTCAGGCGGCGCTTCGCCTTGTAAAAAGATAGCCACAGGGACACCAACGATCGCCCCTACTGCGCCTAACAAGCTCAATAAAACGGGTCCGCCTGTTTTTTGTAGTAAAAACAGTAGTAAAAATTGACCAGCAAAAATTAATGCCTGTATAGCGATTAACCAAAGCGACTTAGACTCTGTCAGCGGCACCGCCATTGAAAAGCTAGGCAACATACT
>NZ_JBPYDC010000846.1:0-807 GCF_051847575.1 Psychrobacter sp. 1U2 | reverse complement strand
AATGCTTTGAAAGTCAGTACTATGAGTAGGATTAGAGTCTTCAACAACTTCGTGGGCAAGATTTTGCTTATTATTTAGTAATGTCGTTTTACTCAATAGTGTCATTGTCAGTCACCTTGCTGTTAGGCTGGATTAGCATAAACGGGGTCAGTCGCAGCTTTGTAATTACCACTACGAAGATGCGGATTACGCTTGAGTCTATTGAACTTTTATGACGATACGATGACATTTAAATAACAGGCTTTATTTAAACAAAAAAATCCCAAGCATTGGCTTGGGATTTTATATTTTTAGACATCAAGTTTTTATTTAAGCTTATAGTTAAAGCAACACTATTGCACTCGCGCCTGCCACTCATGCGCGCCCAATACCAATTTTAGTTTATCATCTGCATGCAATATACCAACCCCACTTGGCGTGCCAGTCATAATTACATCACCTGCTTGCAGACTAAAAGCCTGACTAATCTCGGCAAGTAACTCATAAACGGGGAATAGCATCAGCGCGCTATTACCGTCTTGCTTAAGCTCATCATTAATATAAAGCTGGTAATGCACATCACTGCAGTCGCCAAACGCTTGCGAATCTACCCATTCAGCGAGCACACATGCGCCATCAAAACACTTTGCACGCTCCCATGGATGGCCTTGTTCTTTGAGCTCACTTTGTAAGTCTCGCAAGGTCAAATCTAGCCCTAGCGTGACTGCTTCGATTAAACCAGTCGTACTGACAACCTCTTCTAACGAAGCTGACTTTAAATCCTTGCCCAAACGAATACAGAATTCTGCTTCGTAATGTACTGGATAT
>NZ_JBPYDC010000845.1:0-807 GCF_051847575.1 Psychrobacter sp. 1U2 | reverse complement strand
CATGACTGGCATCGACGATGCTCTTTTCATTGAGGCGTGCATGACGGTTCGACTCGTGTAAGAGCTTGATGAGGCGGTCACTGTGCAGGCTAAGACGGTCTTGATCTTCAGCTTGTAAGCTTAAATGCTCAAGAAGAGTAGTTTGTGCGCTATTGTCAAAAGGATATAGGTTGGCATAATCGATAATATCCGCCATTTTGGCGACCAACGCTAGCTCATGCTCAGCTGTACGTGTCACATCATCATGGAAGTCAGCACGAACTTTGAACACAGCATCAAATTCTGGCTCTAGCTCCAGTAGTTCATAATATAAATCTGCTTCTCCAAGCAAAATCACTTTAACATCAAGATCGATTGGCATCGGTGCTAGTGATAAACTGCCTGTTAAAGTCAGCATTTGCTCAAGACTAGACAACTTGATTTTACGTGATTGTAGAGCGCGTTTTAGACCTTGCCAAGCATAGGGGTGCTCAAGTACGTGACTGGCCTCAAGCAGCAGGTAACCGCCATTTGCTCGGTGTAGTGCGCCAGCTCTTATCATACTGACATCGGTAGTCACTGTGCCCAATTGGGTAATTTGCTCGACATGTCCCAATAAATTAAGATGAGTAGGCAGATCTTCAAAGATGACTGGCACGCCGCTTTCAGGCTCATGATTTACCATGACATTGACAGCGTATCGGCTAGGGGTAGTCGCTAGTACAGCAGGAGTAAACTCTTCATCATCGCCATTAACAATATGTTCGACATGGGTCACCATATCATCGAATATCGCATTAAGATAATTCATAACAGCTGGTAGGTTAG
>NZ_JBPYDC010000844.1:0-807 GCF_051847575.1 Psychrobacter sp. 1U2 | reverse complement strand
TAGCGGATCTTGGATATCACTCATGTCTCTTTATTGTCCTACTTATCTTGTTTAAATCATTTGTAGATGGGCCGATTAGTTTGACAGCTTAACCAAAGTATCCATCATAGCTGTTGAATGACTTCTGAGGTGTCAACTAAGCTGCAATCAAAAAAGCTTACGAACGCCTAGCCAGTGCTCTGCGAGTGCCATCAAGCAGTCGTACTCATCCTGACTGATTATCGTATCGTGTAACATGACGGTATGCAATGTACTTAGCCATTGTCGATACTCATTATAGTCTATTTGACGGCTTTCTTGTTGTGTCTCTGGATAATTCTCTTTCCCCTGAGTCTCTATTATAGAGTCCGTAGCAATAGACGCGGGGTAGACAGGCACAGTACTAATGACAGCCAATAGCTGAACGCTATTTAGACTTTGAGCAGTTAATAATAACCACTGCAAATTGGCATCACTGATCATGGTTAAATCAATATCAATCAAGCGCGCATGGCGGCGTAGATCGACGATATAGTGCGCAACGCTGTCACTATTATAGCCAAGCCCTGACACATGTACTGAGCTATCTAACGTCAATATCACTTGACCTTTGACATCTTTCGATAGCCGATATGTAAGCAATATCAATATGGCTCTCTTAGCCACATCAAGACTGTTAAACACTTGTCCTGAAGGATCGAGCTGAACACATATCTCATTCATACCCCTCTGTAATAGCGGTTGCCATTCAGCCTGAATGTCTCCATCATTATCGTTTAAAACTTCGGAAAATATTGGCAGTAATTGCTGTAAATGCAGCGCTTGCCA
>NZ_JBPYDC010000843.1:0-808 GCF_051847575.1 Psychrobacter sp. 1U2 | reverse complement strand
CTGATAACGCTAACCAGATGATAACTTGTAATATTAATGGGACAGGTAGCAGCCATGATAAGGCAGCAACGATAACGGCAGCAGCCCCAAACCAAAGGCTTGCAAAGGTGGGAATAAATATCTCGGCAATCATCAACAAAAAGCCCAATACCAGCCAGTGCCAAGGTTCAATCATCCAAATAGTCTCAATCATCAGCGTATCCTCCTTTGCAGTTCTGACTTTTAATGTAGCACACTTTGATGATAAATAATCTCTTAAAAATCAATATGATACCATTAGTTATGATTATAGATAGTGTACCAAACATAATTTTATGATAAAAGTTATAGCCAAAAAAAACGACCACATAAAGTGATCGTTTTTTATTTTTATAGTAGTAACTTAAACATGCATTAGAACTTTAAATGTGCGCCTACTGTCATAAGGTCAGCATCACTACCAGTGACGGCATATTCAGCTTCAACGTTAAAATCTTGGTTGATTGCATAGCCTAGACCTACGCCACCTGCAAGACTGGTGTCATCATCTGAGAAAGAACGACGTACTCCTGCAGTTGTATAATCGCCTTCTACTTCTGTTTTAGCGATACCTACTTTACCTTTGGCATATAAGGCAGTATTTGGGAAAGCATAGCGGTAAGTACCATAAGCGCCATAGGTTTTGGCATCAATGTCGCCGTTTCTATAATCAGCGTCATCTGAACCTACATACTCAGCTTCAATACCAAAGTTAGGATCAAAGTTGTAACCACCGTAGACACCATATGCGGTAGGATCATCAGCACCATTGACGTCTAGATCAAATTGA
>NZ_JBPYDC010000842.1:0-808 GCF_051847575.1 Psychrobacter sp. 1U2 | reverse complement strand
CATTGGTGCCATTTATGACTCGTGATGAGTTTGATAACACGGTTTATCCCAACGAACATGATTCGTTAGGGATGAGCCGCGAAGAGCTATATCAGTATTTGGTTTATCAGCAAGCCATGCGCGATATTATTAGCCGTGATGAACAAGGTATGATCGATGTGGTACATAACCACAGCTTGCACCATATACCGATGACAATGGGTCAAACGTTTGGTGCACGCTGCTTTACCACCTTTCATACACCGATTTTTCCGCAGCTGCGTTTGGCATTATTGACGCTACGTCATGGCACGCAAACCCAGTTTACGGCGATTAGTGGTCATCAGCAGCAGCTGTTTGATGAATTTGTACCGTCGCATGTAGTCTATAATGGTATCGATGTGCAGTCATTTAATGCCAATACAAACCCAATTGATGACGAAGTATATTTTTGGTACGGGCGCATTTGTGTTGAGAAAGGCACGCATTTGGCAATGGAGTACTGTAAAGCGGCAGGTAAGCGTCTTATTATTGCGGGACCTAAAAGCAATGAGGAATACTTTGAGGAATATGTAGCACCGCTACTAGAAGAAGACAAAAACGATGAGTCTTTATTCGATTACGTCGGTCATCTGAGTAAAGATCAAATCAATGAGCGCTTAAGTCAAGTCACAGCCATGCTATTTACCAGTACGTGGGATGAGCCTTATGGCTTGACACTAGCTGAGAGCTTAGCTTGTGGTACACCCGTGATTGGTTTTGATGTTGGTGCAAGTGCTGAGATTGTCACGCCAAAGACAGGCGTCATCGTACCCAAAATGGATAAAGA
>NZ_JBPYDC010000841.1:0-808 GCF_051847575.1 Psychrobacter sp. 1U2 | reverse complement strand
ATTCACTTGATGAGGCCAGTAGCGGCGAGCCAATGCGCTCATTTTGTATTCTTAATCCCATGATGACATCACAGTCTGTGACGCACTCATTCATATTTTCATACACACGCACACCGTAACGCTCAATTCCCTTAGGTAATAGCGTACGTGGCGCGCAGACGCGAATATCTTTGACACCTAAAGTTTGCAGCGCATTGATATCGGAGCGCGCGACTCTTGAATGCTTAATATCACCGATGATAGCAACTGATAGCGCCTCAAACGGGCGCGGCGCGGCGCGATGAATGGTCAGCATATCTAGCATCCCTTGGGTCGGGTGCGCATGCCAGCCATCACCGCCATTGATAATAGCGATATCTGGTGTCACCTCAGTCGCCATAAAATGCGCAGCCCCTGATGCAGAATGCCTGACTACAAAAATATCAGCTGTCATTGCCTGCAAATTCCATAGAGTATCGCGTAGACTTTCGCCTTTTTTTGTACTAGAGCGCGCAATATCAATGTTTAGCACATTGGCTCCAAGACGCTTTTCTGCCACCTCAAAAGTAGTGCGGGTACGGGTCGAAGGCTCAAAAAACAGATTCATGACTGTGCAGCCTTCAAGCTCAGGCCGATTGATCAGCTGACCATTTTCATCAAAGAAAGTTTCAGCTTTAGCAATGATGGCTTGTAGTTGTGATTTATTTAGCCCTTCTACGCCCAAAAAGTGACGCAAACTTCCATCTTGGTTTAACTGTGGACGACTAAGGGAAGTGTTGAGTCTCTGATGGACAGTATCATGGTCAAATGTGGCGTATTTGGATGGTGA
>NZ_JBPYDC010000840.1:0-808 GCF_051847575.1 Psychrobacter sp. 1U2 | reverse complement strand
GGTTTTTGCAGCGAGTTTTTCGCGCCACTGAGTTTCAGTGCCCGTGCCTCTTTCCAAGAATTTGGTTCAGGTATAAGAAAGTACATCGCTACTGCGAGAACAACAGGTAGAAACGTTAAGAGATATAGTGTGCGCCAACCATAGCTGGGAATAATCCAAGCAGAGACGCTAGTGATCACTAAAGACCCTAACGTAAAACCTGTCATCAACATTGCAAGCACAGTCGTCCGGTGTTTGGTGGGCACCATTTCAGACATCAAGGTATTAGTCGCAATATATAAACTACCAAGACCTAAACAAGCGGTGAACCGTAATGCTACAAACTGCTCATAGCTCTGCACAAATCCACTGAAACCAGATAACAAAGAGAACATCGCTGTCGCAATTACGATAACACGTACTCGTCCAAAGCGATCACAAGCCCAACCGCCGAAGAATCCACCGATTGCCATACCAAACAATGACCAACTGCCCAAAGCACCAGCTTGTACGTTGGTCAATCCAAATTCTAGCTTTAGGCTTGAAAGCGTAAAGGCGAGAATACCAATATCAGCTCCATCACATAATAGAACTAAAAAACAAAAAAAGAAGGCCAGTTTCCAAGGTTGCTTCTGGACAGAGCTTAAGCTTGAATCTGAAGTTATAGCGGCACTTTTCACAATTTATATCCTTATTGTTGTGAGAATGAAAGACTATAGTCATAGTGAGGTGACTCGTAACTTAGGTATCTGCGTCCTAGCAAATACCTCAATACGCTTTGAGAATGTAAATACCTGTTAATAATCAAGTAAATAGCATTCAAATAAAT
>NZ_JBPYDC010000839.1:0-809 GCF_051847575.1 Psychrobacter sp. 1U2 | reverse complement strand
ATCATATAGAGCATGAGTAGCAGAGCCACACTAGCAATAGCGGCCCCAACATAGCCTACGCTTGATAAAGACAGATGCGTCACCGCGTATCCACCAAAGAGCGCGCCTGTCCCAATCCCTAAGTTGATAATACCTGAAAACATTGACATCAGCATGTCTTGGGCGTTGACGTCGACCATAATGACTTTCGCTTGCATGGAAATAATCAGCAGCATCAGTGCCGCGCCCCATAACAAGGCAATTAGGCTGAGTGCCCAAATGGAGGTCACGACGAATAACAGCACAAGCATAGAAAAAAGCATTAATATCGTCGATATCAGCATCAACCGTGTGTTAAATCGATCACCCCAGCGACTAAATATCACACTGCCTACAATCCCTGCGACACCGAATAATAATAGTACAAAAGTGGCTGAGTTCTCACTGACTGAGCCGACCTGTCGCATAAAGGGCTCAATATAAGAGTAGGCGGTATAGTGCGCAGTAAAAACCAGTAGAATAAGCAGGTAAAGACAGACCAATAAGGGATTTTTTAATAGCTCGGGAATTTTTCTAAAGGAGCCTTCAAACATACTGGGCAAGGTCGGTAACAGCTTCGCTTGTAGAATGAACACAATGAAAGCAATTCCGCCAATGCCACCAAACGTCGCACGCCAGCCAAACCACTGCCCGACCAAGCGCCCCAAAGGCACGCCCAGCACCATCGCTAATGAAGTGCCCGTCGCAAGCACACTTAGCGCCAGTGCTTTTTTGCCTTCAGGTGCCACGCGTATGGCGATCGCGGCGGTGATGGACCAAAATATTGCATG
>NZ_JBPYDC010000838.1:0-809 GCF_051847575.1 Psychrobacter sp. 1U2 | reverse complement strand
AGATGACTTACAGCGCCGTGACTTAACCATCAATGCGATGGCGATTGAAGTCAACAGTTTAACCGACGACACGCCTCTCACGGGTGAAATCATAGATTATCATGGTGGACTCGATGATATTCAGAGCAAGACCTTACGTCATATATCGCAGGCTTTTAGCGAAGATCCGCTACGGGTACTGCGAGTCGCGCGTTTTTATGGACGTTATTATAGCTTATGTTTTCACATCGCTGAGGAAACCCTCATACTCATGCGCCAACTGGTCGCCTCAGGTGAGCTTGCACATTTAAGTGCAGAGCGCATTTGGCAAGAATCAAGCCGTGCCACCATGCAGACATCACCACAGGTTTATTGGGAACAGCTATATGCAATCGGTGCTCTAACTGAGTACTTTGCGCCATTGCATCATGCTTGGAGCAATGTGCACATACGAGAAACAGTGCAGACGGCGCTATACTTTGCCGGTCAAATGCAGTTGAATTTATCCCAGCGCTGGACATTATTAATGGCTAGTCTTGATCAATCGTTATTTGCTTCCAAACCTGACCCTAAATCTTCATCCCCTCATATAAGTATGACTGTTACGGATGATGAGAGAAAGACTGCTCTAAAGGCCATTATCTCTATAAGCAATAGCGCCAAAGTCCCTAAAACACCTACTCAGTTTGCAAGCTTATTCGTTACCCAAGCTGGGAAATTAAGCGCAGTCAATGAACTAAACGCTACTCAAAAGATTGATCTTATCCAAGCATGTAGCGCTCATAAAGAGCCTAACAAGCTCTCGCAGCTATTGGTCACCAGTCACGTAT
>NZ_JBPYDC010000837.1:0-810 GCF_051847575.1 Psychrobacter sp. 1U2 | reverse complement strand
ATAGCACAGATAGGATCGACTTCTGATACTCGTACGATCATGCCTTCTTGGCGTAAGCTTTGGGTTGAGCCTTTACCCACATCGCCATAACCGATAACTAATGCGCGGCGACCAGCAAGGAACATGTCAGTAGCACGTTTGATAGCGTCATTTAAGCTATGACGGCAGCCATATTTGTTGTCGTTTTTAGACTTGGTAACCGCATCGTTGACGTTGATTGCAGGTACTTTTAGCGTGCCTTTACCCAGCATCTCAACCAAGCGATGCACGCCAGTGGTGGTCTCTTCTGAGATACCGTGGATGTTATCAAGCATCTGGGCATAATCGTTATGAATTAACGCGGTTAAATCGCCGCCATCATCCAAGATTAAGTTAGCATCCCAAAGCTGACCTGATTCTTCGCCGCCAACGTGGATTTGTTGACGCAAGCACCATTCGTACTCTTCTTCTGTTTCGCCTTTCCAAGCAAATACAGGCACACCCGCAGCAGCAATAGCTGCAGCAGCATGGTCTTGAGTTGAGAAGATGTTACATGAAGTCCAGCGTACTTCAGCACCTAGCGCGACTAATGTCTCGATAAGAACGGCAGTCTGAATCGTCATGTGGATACAGCCAGCGATTTTGGCGCCTTTAAGCGGTTGCTCATCGTGGTAGCGACGACGCAGACCCATGAGGGCAGGCATTTCGGCTTCGGCTAGCGTGATTTCACGGCGACCATAATCAGCAAGGCTGATGTCAGCAACTTTATAGTCGGTGAAAGAGGGGTTGATCGTATGGGCAGATGGTATGTTAGACACTGCGTCCATAATA
>NZ_JBPYDC010000836.1:0-811 GCF_051847575.1 Psychrobacter sp. 1U2 | reverse complement strand
CATTACCAGCTTGCATGTGGCGAGCTGCTTCTGAAAACTCAGCATTATCTGCACGTTGCTGCTCAGCTTGCCAGCGCGTATAGTCTTCATCATTGTTGTCATCAGTATCCACGCCAATCTCACCGCGACCTTGAGTCAATTGTGCATCGACAGTGGTATGGGTCTCGGTCAACGGCTCATCTTCGATAACCGCATCGAGATAGTCACGATTGGGCGCAATGGTGGTCTCACCTGGAACTGTATCATCAAAATCTGGTTGATCGACAATATTACGCTCGTGACGCGGTATGATAGGTATACCATTTTTATCATAATTGACTACCGCAACCTCCGTACCATTCCGACGCTTAAAGCTACGAATGACCATAAACAGGCCTGCAAGCACAACAAATGCAGCAACGGCAATCAAAACAAACTGAATAGCGGTCATGAGAAATACATCCTAATAACTATGATAAAAGGGAATACACAAAATGGAATAAATGGCAATAGTCTAGCATGGCTGACTAACCTCGTCACCATATAGTAATTGTTTATGGTCAGCGCGACATAGTTGCGTTACGTTACACTCTCAGCACTCACTATAATACTAAAGTCTGTATAAAATCCGATACCAGTTATCAATGATTAATATCGATTATTTATACTAATTGTCGATATAGCTGGCCGCTTCATTGAGTGAAACACTCACTAAAGTAGAGATACCAGCATTTGGCATGGTAATACCCTTCAGCTCATCGGCAATTTGCATTGCAAGCTTATTATGACTAATAAAGATAAACTGCAAATCGTCTGCCAGCTCATGAATGAG
>NZ_JBPYDC010000835.1:0-811 GCF_051847575.1 Psychrobacter sp. 1U2 | reverse complement strand
CTAGGGTGTGTTGACATATATAGAATAATTGATAATCATAGTGTTATGACTAGATTAACCCTAAGTGATGCCCAGTGGGCAAAGATAGCACCGTATTGTGCAGGTAAAGAGACCGATGTTGGTAGAACAGCGGTAAATAATCGACTATTTATCGAAGCTGTTCTATGGATTGTCCGAACAGGTAGTCCGTGGCGAGACTTACCCCCTGAATTTGGTAACTGGAACAGTGTTTATAAGCGCTACCGTCGATGGGTAAAAAGCGATAGATTCAGCAAGCTATTTAATGCTCTGAATGACTCAGATTTAGAGTATGCCATGATTGATGGCACTATTGTTAAGGTACATCGTCATGGACAAGGCGCAAAAGGGGGGCTTGTCATCAGGCAATTGGCAAATCAAGAGGCGGTATGACCACTAAAATCATGGCAATGGTTGATGCATTAGGCAACCTTGTTGATTTTACTTTATTGAAAGGACAACAGCATGACATGGCTGGCGTTAAACCTTTAATTAAAGACAAAGAGTTTGGTGCATTGCTTGCTGATAGAGCCTTTGACACGGATTGGCTACTGCTAGACTTAGAAGAGCGTGGTAGCAAAGCGGTCATACCCCCTAAACGCTCTCGTTTAAAGCAACGAGATTTCGATAAAGAAATGTACAAGTGGCGTCACTTAATCGAGAACTTCTTCTGTAAGCTGAAAGATTTCAAGAAAATTGCCATGCGTGCTGAAAAAACGGATGAGTCGTTTGCTGCTAATATCTATTTAGCAGCGACGATTATCCATTTACGGTAATTGTCAACACACCCTAG
>NZ_JBPYDC010000834.1:0-812 GCF_051847575.1 Psychrobacter sp. 1U2 | reverse complement strand
CGGTTAAACGTTTTGATCCTAATAAAGGCGTACGTTTGGTATCCTTCGCGGTGCATTGGATTAAAGCTGAAATCCATGAATTTGTAATTCGTAACTGGCGTATCGTTAAAGTTGCCACTACAAAAGCCCATCGTAAATTATTCTTTAATTTACGTAGTCTAAAAAAGACCAATAATCAGCTGACGCTAGAAGAAGCGGATGCTATCGCAAAAGACTTGAATGTCACACGCAAGCAAGTGCTAGAGATGGAGTCACGTCTGACGTCTTACGACGCCTCGTTTGAGACCCAATCAAGTGACGATGATGATGGACGTTATGCGCCGCAGTTGTTTTTAGAAGATGGTATTGATCCTGCTGAGATGATAGAGGAGTCTGATTGGGAAGAAAGTAACTCATCAGCATTGATTGCAGCGATGGATACCTTAGATGACCGCTCGCGCGATATCGTCGAGCAGCGTTGGCTGACAGAGCAAAAGTCTACCTTGCATGAGCTGGCTGCCGTCTACTCTATCTCAGCGGAACGGGTACGTCAGATTGAAAAAAATGCCATGGATAAAATTCGTGATGCAATGACTATTGAAAGCGTCATTTTGCCTGATGACATTCAATAACCATATTGTCTGATATAAAAATTGAGCTCATAAGATAATATTCAATCAATAGTCAGATATAATTTTAATAGTCTAAACGTATTACTTATAATAAGTGTGGTCGCATGGTGAATTGGATAAGTGTTGCAGCGATAAATCTCGCTATCGCTGTCGGTCTAGGCGCGTTTGGAGCGCATGCTATCAAAAGCATGGTGAATGCAC
>NZ_JBPYDC010000833.1:0-812 GCF_051847575.1 Psychrobacter sp. 1U2 | reverse complement strand
ATGACGTCACATCAAGATATTCAAAAAATCGTATTTACAGGCTCGACGCCCACGGGCAAAGCCATTATGAAAAGCGCAGCTGACAATCTTACCCGCTTGACACTAGAGCTTGGTGGCAACGATGCGGGTATTGTCTTAGCAGATGCCGATATTGCTGCTTGTGCGCCAAAGATATTTGCGACCTCTTTTATTAATAATGGCCAAACTTGTGCTGCCCTAAAGCGCCTTTATGTCCATGAATCTGTGCATGATGAGCTATGTGAAGCTTTAACGAACATGGCCAATAGCATGAAAACGGGCAATGGCTTTGATGAAGATACTGACTTTGGACCGCTACAGAATCAAGAGCAGCTTAATATCGTCAAAGCACTTGCCAAAGATGCCAAAGAGCGCGGCGCCAACTTCTTATGCGGCGGTGACGTCACGGACGAGAGCGGCTATTTTTATCCAATCACGCTCGTGAGCAATATTAATGATGGGGCAAGGCTGGTCGATGAAGAACAATTTGGGCCCATTTTACCTATTATTAAATTTAGCGATGTAGAAGAGGCGATAGATAGCGCCAATCGCTTGCAAGTGGGGCTTGGCGGCTCAGTGTGGTCGCAGAATATCGAAAAGGCACAGAAAATTGCTTCTCGCTTAGAGTGCGGTACGGTCTGGATCAACAACCATGCCATGATTCAGCCTGATGCGCCATTTGGCGGTGTGAAAGACTCAGGGTTTGGGGTGGAGTTTGGAGAAGCTGGCCTAAAAGAATTCACCTTCATCCAAACCGTACAGACGTTTAAATCTTAAAACCACTTTTACTGATA
>NZ_JBPYDC010000832.1:0-813 GCF_051847575.1 Psychrobacter sp. 1U2 | reverse complement strand
ATATTGACATCGCAGGCGGCGGTGATCCATTAGAACTACGCAAACGTATCAATGCTCTTGATATCAAAACTCAAGTAAGGTTTTTAGGTGAAGTTAGAGATATAGCGGAACTGATACCAGGGTATTTAGGTGTTGCTGGAATGGGCCGTGTCGCTATAGAAGGCTTAGCTTGTCAAAAGCCAGTGTGTATTATTTCTCCTGAAGGCAGTTTAATCGGCTTAGTGACTACATATAACTTTACACGTCTTAAAAATTACAATTTCACTGGCAAAGGACTTGTAGCAATTGACAATCAAGAGCTATCCAAACAGCTCGAACGTCACACTCCTGAGAATAGTCAACGCCTCTATCAAAAATTAAAACATGAGCTTTCTATCGATAATTGGGATAAATACATTGAGCTGTATAAAAAAATAACTTTTATAGACAATCAAGCTTTAGAATCTCTTTATCATAAGCTTGCTTACTTTGCAGTTACCCTTTCACGTCCATTTGAAAAAGATGAGTTTCTTTGGCATTTGTTTTATGAGACTTTGATTGAATATAAATTAGATAATATCAAAGAAATGTACCATTATTATGAAAATAGTATCGGGCTTAATAGTGACTACCCTAATCCTTATAAAACAAATAAAAAAATAAAATGGCGAGAAAAGTTTAAGTAGCTATACTTTATACAAGTAGTCATAAAAAAAGCTAAGACCTGTATAAGTCTTAGCTTTTTTACATAGAAATATTCAGTTAATCTAAGCTTATAATTAATCAATAAAGCTTAACCAATCCATGTACTTCTCGTTGCGACCATGTACCACA
>NZ_JBPYDC010000831.1:0-813 GCF_051847575.1 Psychrobacter sp. 1U2 | reverse complement strand
CGCATATTTGGTATGGCGATACTAGGCAATCGCTACAGCAGTCTACCAAGTCACCGTTACTTGGTGTGCATAATGGTATTGCTTACTACCTCCTTTATAATGGTATTTTAGGTGATAAGCGTCCTAATGGTGGTAATGTACTCACATCAAAAGTACTGTCAATATTACCTCCTCACCCTGAAGATCCAGAAAATGGTCAAAAAGTCATCTATGGTGAGAGGAGATGTATGGGAGACGCTCGATTGAAGAGTGAAAATATTATATTTAAGCAAATACCATACGATGTGAAAGGAAGATAAACGATGTTTGAATTAAAAAGCTATCAGCAAGGCGCACTTGATGCGCTTACGATTTTTTTTCAGCGTTGCCGTATGGATGGCGATATTGACACAGCATTTCAGCAGACACTACAAGACAACAATTTTGTAGAAACCCCTTACCGTGCTTACTCTTTTGCTGATACGCCTTATGTCTGTATTCGTATTCCGACAGGAGGCGGCAAGACTGTGCTAGGCGCTTATGCGGTCTCTACAGCAGCGACCCATTATCTATCGCAAGATTTCCCCATTGTATTATGGCTAGTACCTACTACTACCATTCAGCAGCAGACCGTTTCGGCGCTCAAGAGCAACCCAGACTATACCGATCATTTAAACCGCGCATTTGCCAATCAAGTCAGTGTCTACGATATCGCTGATGTCAATCAAATCCGTGCGCAAGATATTGGCAATAAAACAATCATAGTCGTCTCTACGATTGCCAATTTACGAGTAGCTAAAACATCTGATCGCAAGGTATATCAGTATCATGAAG
>NZ_JBPYDC010000830.1:0-813 GCF_051847575.1 Psychrobacter sp. 1U2 | reverse complement strand
CGCCAGACATCATCATTATATGACTCGTCAGCCTAGTGCGTGTGTTTGGGTAGGGCAAGGTAATAATGGCGGAGATGGTTGGTTAATTGCTCATTATCTACAGCAAGCGGGCTGGCAAGTACAAGTGATAACAGTCGGCGTAGAAATGGATAATCGGGCAGATAACAGTCAAAAGAGCCAAGAAACAGTCAACGATGCAACAAAGGCTCAGCGTAAGGCTTTGAGCATGAACTGTCCTTACCAACGCTTTGAGGATATGCAATGTTATCAAAATAAAAATGATCAATTGGATATGGCCTTGCAGGCTGATATCTATATCGATGCATTATTTGGTATTGGTTTAGATCGTGCGCCAAAAGGTTTGTATGAACAAGCAATTATAACATTTAATAACGCTGCTCAGCAGATTGGCGCTTTAGTAGTCGCTGTTGATATTCCAAGTGGTCTTGTCGCTTCTACTGGTCAAGTATTTGAAAAATTAGCCATACAGGCAGACATTACCTTATGTCTAATTGCGCGTAAGTTTGGTCTGCATACCAAAGATGGTATGGATTTTAGTGGAGAAGTAATTGATATACCGTTGATACCTTATGCATCTATTGAACCTATTGCAGTATTGCTTAAAGATGCCCAACATCTAACGCCGCGTCGTCATAACAGTTATAAAGGTAGTTATGGTCATGTTTTAGTGGTTGGAGGCAATCGTCTTGATGGCTCTCAAGGCATGGGCGGTGCAGCGATTCTGACTTCCTCTAGCGCGATGGCCACTGGCGCTGGCAAGATAACTGTTGCCTGTCATCAAGCATTTCATGG
>NZ_JBPYDC010000829.1:0-814 GCF_051847575.1 Psychrobacter sp. 1U2 | reverse complement strand
AACAAAGGCAAACCGGTTAAACAATACGAACCCTATTTCAGTGAAATCGAAACAGCCCTCAACATTTTTGAGCCAGATCATCGTTATGAGGAACCAAAAGAGGTGGGTGTTACCCCAATCATCTATTACGATGCTGCGGGTCGTGTCATCCGTACCGAAGCACCCGATGGGTCATACAGCCGAGTCGAATTTTCACCCTGGCATGTTACCAGCTACGATCAGAACGATACAATACTTGAACCAGCAAATAACTGGTATCAGCGCATGAGTACTGGCACAGACGCCGAGCAAAGGGCAGCACGTATTGCGGCTAAACATGCCGATACCCCTGCAACCACTCTCCTCGATAGTTTAGGGCGAGAAGTAATTAATGTGGCTTTTAATCGTAGTCCAGAAGAGTCAGCAGCCTTAGCCAATGTTCCGTTTCTCAATCGTCCTTGGCTTGATGAACACTACATCACCTTTACCAAACTAGATGCCGAAGGCAAACCGCTGTGGATTCAAGATGCTCGCGATAATTTGGTCATGCGGTATACCGTGCCCGCTTCGCCCAGATCAGACCCAACCATTGACTATTTTCCTGTCTACGACATAGCCGGGAATTTACTGTTTCAACACAGTATGGATGGCGGAGATCGCTGGTTAATCAACGATGCCTCAGGTCAACCATTCTATGCCTGGGATGAAAATGAAAATGAATTGGGCGTATTGGAACAGCGAGTTATTCATACAACGTATGACACCTTGCGTCGTCCGCTGGAACAAAGTCTAAAAATAGCGAGTAATGAGTGGACGGTCGAGCGATTTGTTTACG
>NZ_JBPYDC010000828.1:0-814 GCF_051847575.1 Psychrobacter sp. 1U2 | reverse complement strand
ACATTACAATCGTAACGCTGATATTGAAGCGATGGATAGACTGGCAGAGGCTTTAGACGTCAGCAGCCGTGAAGAAGTTGGCTTGGCAATTTACCGTCTAAACCAGTCTTTAGGTATTGAATTGGCTTTAAAAGATATTGGTTTACCTGAAGAGGGTCCCGCTGATGTAGCAAGGATGGTGTGTGACAGCCCTTATTATAATCCTCGTGAATACAATTACGATGAATTAGAAGGCTTATTACAAAGAGCTTATAAAGGTTTACCGCCTGCTTAAATATCATTATAAATCTGTAGATCTCAAAGTTGAACTACCTCAGAATTATCAGAGAGCACATATCAAACAAGCAGGTTGCTGTGACAATATTATTCGCTAACAAATTGCCAAGTCCACTAACAACCAAATGAACTGCACTTATATAAAGTACGACATCTCGCTGACAACGCCTTTGCTGAGCTGTACACATAAGTGATTACCCATGCATACTCTCTCAGCAATTATTCAACCACGTCAGTCATTAACCCGTATTGCGTAGACCCGCTGCCAAAGCATTGATACTACGGATTAATGGATCTTCAACAGCAAGATCATCGTCATTATCTGTAGCGTCTTTTTGTCTGGCACGTTTTAACAACTCAATTTGGATGTAATTAATCGGATCTAAATAAGCATTTCGCCATTGTAGGGACGCGGCAAGGCTTTGCTGATGCGCCAATAACGATGTCTGGTTAAGCAAAGAGTTCAAACCTGAGAAGGTTAGATGATGCTCATCGATTACCGCTTGCATAATCTTTTCACGTAATCCCTCATCTTCAC
>NZ_JBPYDC010000827.1:0-814 GCF_051847575.1 Psychrobacter sp. 1U2 | reverse complement strand
ACCTAGCATAGCGTAAGGGAACTGTGTAAAGGCATGCTGCATCGGTGAACACCCAGCGCCTTGTGCTGCTAGTAATGATGAATCACTAAAGAAACAAGCATGACTACCAAATGAAGAGGCAGATAACAAGGCACCAATCATAAGTGGCGTACTAACCCCCAGCGCCATAGAGATTGGGAAGACAATTGGCATCGCTAAGACATATAGACCCCAGCTTGACGACGTTGCAAATGTTAAAAAAGCCATGACTGCAAAAATGACAGCAGGGAAGATGATAATGGTCATATATGGTGTGATGGATTCAATGACATACATAGTCATGCCAAGCTCATCGTTGATGGCTTTTAGAAAAAAGCCTCCAATTACAGTTGAGAGTGGGTATAACATGACCTTAAAGCCTTTAAAAATAGCTTCAACTTGGGTCTCAAAGCTCAAAATTCCTTGTACCCAATATACAAGAACCGTCACAAAGCACGTCAATAACGCGCCTCTTAATAAATCAATTTCAAAGTAGATGGTTGAGACGATCAATAAGATCATAGGAAAAGCAAAATTTAAGATATTGGCTTTGAATGATAGCTTACGTTTGGCTTTTACGTTTGAGATTAATTGCTCTTCTACAAAGGCTTCAGGTACAGGGTTACCAGCTTGTGCACGTTTTTCAGCCTTTTTCATTGGTCCCCAGTTGCCAAATATACCAGTTGCAACTAAGAATACGATAATAAGGGCAAACCAAGCATACGCCATATAAGGAATAGCACTGATATAAAGCCCTAAACCAGCGCCGTCTCCTGCGACGTTATTTTCTTCCAAC
>NZ_JBPYDC010000826.1:0-816 GCF_051847575.1 Psychrobacter sp. 1U2 | reverse complement strand
TTGGATAAATATACTTATGATCTAACCGCCAAGGCCAGAGCTGAACAAATAGACCCAGTCATTGGTCGCGAGTTTGAGATTCATCAACTGATCGATATTTTGATTCGCCGTCGCCAAAACAATCCTATTTTGACGGGTGAGGCAGGCGTTGGTAAAACTGCTGTGGTAGAAGGCTTGGCACAAAAGATAGTCGCAGGTTACGTCCCTGATCAATTAAAAGATGTGACGATACGCAGTCTCGACATGGGGCTACTGCAAGCAGGCGCAAGTGTCAAAGGTGAGTTTGAAAACCGCTTAAAGCAAGTCATCGAAGAAGTTCAAGCTTCATTACACCCAATTATCTTGTTCATCGATGAGGCGCACACGCTTATCGGTGCTGGCGGGCAGGCTAGTCAAAATGATGCGGCAAACTTACTTAAGCCGGCACTGGCACGCGGTGAGCTAAGAACGATTGCTGCTACTACTTGGTCAGAGTACAAAAAATACTTCGAAAAAGACGCTGCTTTATCGCGCCGTTTCCAAGTCGTCAAAGTAGATGAGCCTGATATCGATACGGCGGTCGCGATGATTCGTGGTTTGAGTGCCAAGATGCAAGCGCATTTCGGTATATTAATAGACGATGATGCGCTACAAGCGGCGGTCGAGTTATCAGCACGTTATATCAGTGACAGACAATTGCCCGATAAAGCGGTAAGCGTGTTAGATACGGCGGCTGCACGCGTAAGCTTATCAAAGACTGCCATGCCCAATCAGCTTGATAGGCTAAAAGCTAAGGGTGTACAACTAGAGCAACACATTAATAATCTCAGCCAGCAG
>NZ_JBPYDC010000825.1:0-817 GCF_051847575.1 Psychrobacter sp. 1U2 | reverse complement strand
CCTTTGTCGCTTTGCCCGGTAATCCGATAGGCGCGTATTTGGCATCAGTATTTGCTTATCGCGCTGGGACATGGGTCGCGGGCAAAACAAAGCTTGATATCTTATTAGTACCGCTACTGGTCTGTGCAGTAGCATTAGCTGTTTGTGCATTACTTAATCCACCTATCGTCGCTGCTGTTGATGCTATTGGACAAGGTATCCAAGCGGCCACTGAGTTACAACCGTTATTAATGGGAATTGTCATTGCAGTCGTAGTTGGTATTTTATTGACGCTACCAACCTCAAGCGCAGCTATCTGTATCGCTATTGGTCTGGGCGGTTTGGCTGGCGGGGCGGCTGTCGTTGGCTGCGCGGCGCATATGATTGGCTTTGCCGTGGCGAGCTTCAAAGACAACGGCGTGAGCGGTGTGGTTTCTCAGGGTCTTGGCACGAGTATGCTACAAATCCCTAATGTACTAAGAAAGCCGTTAATACTATTGCCAGCCATTATCGCTAGCGCTATCGTTGGCCCTATCGCGACGGTAGGCTTTGGGCTTGCTTGTACGGCAACAGGCGCTGGGATGGGTACGGCGGGATTGGTCGGCGTATTTGGCGTCATTGAGGCATCAGAAGGGATTATGAGCATGGGTCAGTTATGGACAGCGATTATTTTATTAATGTTTGTACTACCAGCAGTGATTGCCGGTATCGTCGCTTATATGATGCGCCGTATGGGCTGGTTAGTTGCTGGTGATATGAAACTACCTTAAGCTTTATAAGCTTGAACACTTTTAATGCTTTTAATGCTTTTAATGCTTTTAATGCTTTTAATGCTTTT
>NZ_JBPYDC010000824.1:0-818 GCF_051847575.1 Psychrobacter sp. 1U2 | reverse complement strand
TTGATTTAAAAATTAAGCTATTACTTAAAAAAAGTATATTCTAAAAATAGCTGCGCTGTATTTTATCATAACTGCCTATTAATTATAAACAATTACTTTGACGATATGTGTTACATACTTAAATAACAGACAATAAAACCAATGACTTATTAAGAAAACACAAAAAAACGACGCCTATACGTCGTTTTTTAATGATGGCCAATTTATTGATTAGCTTAAGCGATACAAATACCTATGACTGCTTCATAACCACGCCATGTAAAATTGGTAATATAACTATGACGTTCTTTTGGCAAATAAGACACACTTGGTGCACCTTGAACGATATGTGGGGGTGAGATAATAAACTCTGGACCAAATTCGGTACGAGCATTACCAGATATCGTGTTGGCCATTTCACCAAGTAAGTCCTTCATCATTGTAATCGATGAGTCAGGCTCACCCATTATTTTGATCACTTGGCGCAGCATGTTGCTGGGAGCGCTGACATAAACGCAGCCTTCAAGAGGACCTGATATTTCAATAACACCACTATAGTCATAACCGATAGTGCTTTTATTGTTATTCAAATAAGGGGTATTAATAGCCACTTGTGCGTCATCAATTTGTGCAAAAAATGCATTAATCGAACTTAGGAACACACCTAACTTTTCTACTTTAACCATAATATATTATTATCCATATCCAACATATGCCCGCAACATGTTTAATCTTGCAGACAAACTACAATTTCGCCGACTTGCGATAGCCAAGTAATAGGAATAATAAAGGAACGCTCTTCGCTAGGTAATACGATACTTTGCGGCGCCCCTTTAAAT
>NZ_JBPYDC010000823.1:0-818 GCF_051847575.1 Psychrobacter sp. 1U2 | reverse complement strand
ATACAGTTTCAGAAGGTAAAATGGTTAGAAGCGACGGTATCGTTGTTAATAATCGTGGTTGTGATATATCTGACTTTATTAAAGTAGAGCCAAATGCTAAATATAACATCTCTAGCGAACAACCTAGAGGTCGTGACACATTTATTTATATTGCCTATTACGATAGCAACAGAGATTTTATCAAACGGGTATCCGCAAGAGACAGATATTCTAAAAGCATCACTGTTACTGCCCCTACAGATGCTCATTATGCGCGCCTCAATATGAATGGTGGCCGTGCCTACCACCACAATCGTATGTTTGTAAAGGATGGCGAAGTACTGCCTCCTCAAAATTTTGAGGGCGTATACCCTGACCCTAATCAAGACACCATCTATTATAAGGGTAATTATAGTACACCCGAAGAAGCCCTTGAAGATGCAGCTAAGCGCGGAGGGGCGAACATTATATTTCCAGATGGTAGGTATGAGGTAGCGTTGAAGCCTAGAGTACCTAATATTCGGCTGTTCGGTACGGGTGAAACCTACTTTTATGCTAAATCTAGATCGGCAGTGCTTGAAGTTCGTGAAAAAGGAAATGGCTTTCAAGCGACCGGCATCCATTTTAGAGGTCAAACTATAAAGCATGCTGACACTAACAGCCCATTGGCCACCTCTATCTATTGCATGTGGATATGGGGCAAAGATTGTAAGTTTAGCAACTTTACCTCTGAAGGAGCGATATACGACAGCTTATATATACGTGGCAACGGGGAAATGAACTTTGAAGCCAGTGATTTTAAAATAGGTCCATCTAACAGAAACTGTCTTACTATCGCA
>NZ_JBPYDC010000822.1:0-819 GCF_051847575.1 Psychrobacter sp. 1U2 | reverse complement strand
AAATTACTCATCTCTTGAGATTGAGAGATAGCATAAAACTCTTTCGCAAATTCAGATTGTTTATAAAGATCGGCTGCAACAATTATTGATTGAGATATGTTAGCCAAAGGTTTCATTATCTCTGCCATGGGACTCGTTAACTCTGTTATGGTTTTAGCTATTTTTTGAGCGCTGTTTGAAATTAAACTATCATATGAATTTATTATCTTCATAATATCTAAAGATGGATCTTTAAAGATAACCGCTTCTTCAGCTCGTGACTGGGCAAATTTTGTTATCGCGCTTTGACTTTCAGAATAGGCAGGCATCAAACTTGATTGTTGAAAAGCCTTACTTGCGATATTAGCAGCTGAGTTCATCTGCTCATACTGTGCTACTCTCGGCAAATTATTCGATATTCTATCAGCACCAGAAAAGGGTACTGATTGTTCCTGTATTTTATTAGCAATTTCTAATGCTAAGAGTTGCTTAGATTCTTTTTTAGAATTTTCGTCCACTCAAATTTTCCTTTGATAAATATTATTTCAATACTACAAGCTAATATTGAAGATAGCACAATAGTTAATAAATTCCTTATTAGTTTGACTCTCATAAGTACAAAAAAAACACCCAACCAAGTTGAGTGTTTTTTATTTATAACAAGCTGTACATCAATCCAAAAAACTTGAGTAGCGAGGAAAATGAGTGATAGCACTACATCAAGTAGGCTGAACGAGTTTGACGACGCTAATCAGATTTTTAGTTTGATGTTATTCCCATTCAATAGTAGCCGGTGGCTTACTCGACACATCATAAGTCACCCGTGATACTTCAGCGATT
>NZ_JBPYDC010000821.1:0-819 GCF_051847575.1 Psychrobacter sp. 1U2 | reverse complement strand
TTGAAGCCAATAAACGTCCGCTATCTTCTATGAGTCCAACCTTAGTATTTAAGGACAGTAAACCATATATCGTGACAGGCAGCCCCGGTGGTAGCCGTATCATTACTACCGTCACCCAAATCATCTCCAACGTCATCGATCACGATATGAATATCGCCGAAGCCACTCATGCACCGCGTATTCATGATCAATGGTTGCCGGATGAGATTCGTACTGAAAAGGCACTGAATATTGATACGGTTAGAAAACTAGAATCCATGGGACATACGGTTAGTCCAAAGGCAGCTATGGGCTCAACCCAATCAATTATGTTGACCCCTAATGGTGTATATGGTTCTTCTGACCCGCGTATCGTTGATGCGGCAGTGGTTGGGTATTAAATCGGGTAACAAATTAGGTGTTCAACAGACCCTAAGCTAAGGAGAGCCCTATGATTGAGAGTAAAAGACCTGATAAAGCCACGTTAGCGAGCATGTTTCGTGATTTTATTGAGCCCGAATACGTAATCAGTGATGAGGAAACCCAAAAGCCTTTTGAGTGTGATGGCTTGTCTGTCTATTGTGATATGCCGCTATTAGTCGTGTTGCCAGATACGGTCGAGCAGATACAAGAAGTCATGCGTATTTGCCATCGTTATGAGATCCCAGTAGTAGCTCGCGGAGCAGGAACAGGACTTTGTGCCGGTGCCATGCCAAATCCTGATGGCGTGCTGTTAGTACTGTCGCGTTTTAAGCATATCCTCGAGATAGACCCTCTAGCACGCACGGCACGTTTGCAACCTGGCGTACGTAACTTAGCTATCAGTGAAGCAGCCTCCGT
>NZ_JBPYDC010000820.1:0-820 GCF_051847575.1 Psychrobacter sp. 1U2 | reverse complement strand
GCTGATATTCCACGTTATGTGCGTAAACGGTTGGCTGACTTTGGCGATGACCGCACCGCTATTCGCGAGTTTGGTTTTGAGGTGGTTTATCGTTTGTGCGAGCGTCTTATCAGTGAGGGCGTGCCAGCCATGCATTTTTATAGCATGAATAAAGTTGAGCCAAACAAGCGCTTAGTAGAAGCCTTAGGCCTTGTCTCTTAGTTCTTATAACAGATTATTTATCATAACTGGCGTTCTTCGGAGTGCCAGTTTTTTTATGCTAAATATAAAACATTCAAACCGTTATAACTTTATAAAAAAATTACTTTTATATTAAGCTCTATTTACTATAGAGATACTTTTATCTAAACAATATTTTGCTAAAATATATAAGAAATATTGTCGTTTAAATATAGGATTCAGTCATTTTGAGACGTTTTTTTTATGCTACTAGCAGTGATATTGATGCCAACTACCCTAAATTAAGTACTTTCTCCATTGGTACAGATATTGCCTTAACAGAAAGCATCGTACATCATTGGGGCCGCGTACTGCGTGCAAATGTCGGAGATGAAGGTATTTTATTTGATGGCTTTGGCGGCGAGTATCATGTAAAGCTGCAAAACATCGGCAAAAAAAACGCTACGGTGACGTTGTTGGCTCATACAGACAAAGATCGCAATGCTCCTATCCATACCAAAATAGGCTTGGTCATGAGTCGTGGAGATCGGATGGATTATGCGATTCAAAAGGCTACTGAGCTGGGTGTGACTGGTATTCAATTGTTAAGCAGTCATCATGGTGAGGTGAATCTCAAACCAGCGCAAGTAGATAAAAAGCT
>NZ_JBPYDC010000819.1:0-820 GCF_051847575.1 Psychrobacter sp. 1U2 | reverse complement strand
GCCGAGCCCTAATTCAATAGTAAACAATGCCAGTACTGCAAATACCAACAATAGCGACTTTACTCAACTACAAGACTTACCAACAGGAACATCGCAAGGTCAACAAACCACTATGCCATATAATGACAACAAAATGAGCAACCACTCAGCACCGATCTCAAACGATCAAAAGCCACAAACAGCCTTTAATCAACGTGATGATATCAACAACCCGCATACACTGGATACTGATGGTTCAGAACAGACTCATTTTGGTTACAAGACTGTCAACAAAGCTGAAAAGCAAGCGCGCGTGGCTGATGTATTTACCTCAGTTGCCAAAAAATACGATATCATGAACGATCTGATGTCTTTTGGTATTCATCGCCTTTGGAAGCGTTTTGCTATTAGTTTATCTGGCGTACGTGCAGGTCAACACGTATTAGATATCGCAGGTGGTACAGGTGATTTGGCTAAAGTGTTTAGCCGTGAAGTAGGTCGCAATGGTCATGTTGTCTTGTCAGACATTAATGCAGCGATGCTAGAAGTTGGCCGTGAGCGCTTGATTAATGCCGGCTGTAACAACGTTGACTTTGTCCTTGCCAATGCTGAAACTCTCGCCCCTTTCGAAGATGAGAGTTTTGACTTATTGACGATTAGCTTTGGTCTACGTAACGTCACTGACAAGGATGCGGCTCTACGTTCAATGTACCGTGTATTAAAGCCAGGCGGGCGTTTATTAATCTTAGAGTTCTCAAAACCTATTTTTGAGCCATTATCTAAAGCTTATGACTTATACTCTTTTACTGCGTTGCCTCTTATGGGTAAGCTTGTGGCGAAC
>NZ_JBPYDC010000818.1:0-820 GCF_051847575.1 Psychrobacter sp. 1U2 | reverse complement strand
AAGAGAGCCATCAGCAGACTGCACCACGATCAGATGTACGCCTGCTTTGCGCTCGGCTGACTGGATATCGTCTAATAAATTGATTAGCCCTCTTGCTTCGGGTAATTGGGCAAATCCATCATAACGAGCAAAGCTGAGATCCGACATCACCGCAGCATTTAACTTAAACGCTTTTTTTGGCATCACACGCATCATATTCAGGGTGCATAGTTTGGCCTTAGCCTTCGCCAAAGTCACTGGATATAAGCTGTGTAAATCTGTTCCAGGACAGACCACACAATGCTCTGCATGTAGCGTACCGCGACTGGTATGAACCATCGGCAGCTCAATCGAATGAACGGTCGTTTTATTATAAAAGTCCACACCGTACACTTGATTGAGCCAATTTGCCAATTTGCCAATGGCAGTTTTTGATTCAACTCTGAGCTCATGAGGGCTATACAACACACCCAGACCTTTTTTGAGATAAGGTACGTTTTCTACGATTTCAGATTGAGTCAGTAAGCGACAAGACTCCCCCATTTCTGTTTGTAAAAATGCTTCAGCGACCTCCATCGCCTCTGGACGTTGCATGAGCATATGTAAGCCACTATGCTCGACGTCGATACCTGCTTTTGGCGCAATATCTGCCCAGACATCACGCGTATGCATGGCTCGTTGCCAATGCTCGCCCCGTTGCTGACCACTGACGGTAACAAAACCGAAATTACGCACTGACGCATCTTTATTTTGTGACTCACGCTCTACCAATGCGACACTTAGTCCCTTCTTGACGGCAGCATAAGCACTGGCAAGGCCGACGATGCCACCACCGACGATC
>NZ_JBPYDC010000817.1:0-821 GCF_051847575.1 Psychrobacter sp. 1U2 | reverse complement strand
AATCTTAAAAGCTGTGACTGCTTCCCATGGGAAACTAAGTCCGTCCACAACACCTCTCTGTAAAGAAGTATACATGTCGTTAGCGGGTAAGCCGACAGGTGAAGCACCTGCGCTTTCAATAATGTCACCAGCGACTGCTGAAGGTCTGCGAATGCGCATGCCTTTCATATCTTCAGGTGTACGGATTAATTTATCAGTAGTATGTAGAGAACCAGGTCCAGCACCATACATGAATAACAGATGTGAATCTTCATATTCACCAGCAAGCGTACCATCATCATATAAAGTTTGTAGCATACAACCCATCTGAGTAGCCGAATTAGACAAACCAGGAAGCTCAGTAATTTGAGTTAAAGGAAAACGACCATTGGTATAACCATGTGCTTGAGAACCTATATCGATTGTACCCTTTGCAGCAGACTCATAAGTGACATCAGCTTTAGCAAGACCTGCTGAGGGGTAGAGCTCGACTTTTAATCGACCATCAGAATCAGTTTCAATCTGTTTGGCCCAAGGTTCAAATACTTCCTTGCTGATAGAAGAAGTGGCTGGCCAAAAATGCGAGAAGCGCAAAACAGTGGTTTCTTTGGAAGAAGCTGATGAAGCATCAGTACTTTCAGATGTTTGATTAGAACAGCCTATGATACTCATGGCCGCTAAGGCACCTATTGAAAAAAGAGGAGCTAACTTCATTATCAATTCCTTTTGATAATTATATGGAAAGAAAGAATTTCGAGTGAATAATTATATAAAACTTAAAATATAATAGATTTGAAGCTATATTTTAAGTATATACATAAACAATACTTTTTATCACATCG
>NZ_JBPYDC010000816.1:0-821 GCF_051847575.1 Psychrobacter sp. 1U2 | reverse complement strand
ATTTACAAGATTATGCTCACTAAACGCGTAGTATTCTTACGAAAGCATCAGAATTACTTACAACTTATTAACGAAAACGACATCTGCTATGAAGTTTTGGCGCCTACCATAGTGAATGTAAAAAAATATTTCAGAATATTTTTGTTGATTAGTATTAGCTTAATAGATTAGCTGAATAACAACGTTATAAATAAGGCTAAATCGGTGAATGCCAATGACTAAGAACGCTAACAACTAAAATTGTTTGGTAAATAAAATCAAAACGCCATGCAACTGACTAACTGAAAAATAGTAATAAAAAAGAAGATACCTATAATGAGTACAAAAAACCGCACTACCTTAAAAACGATGACCGCATCCCTTCTAGGTGCCGCCCTACTTAGCACCGCTCTTGGCGGTCCAGCGATGGCATACGACCATGATGGCAACCGCTATGAAGGCAGATATAACCATATCTATAAAGATAAGAATTTTGGCAAAAATATTGGTAAATTGCGCGCTGATTTGCGCCGAAGTGGCTACTATGTGATGGATGTCGAACCAGTATCAGACTCGCGTATCAACGTCTATGCTAAAAAGAACAATCAGCCTTATAAGCTTAAATATACTTATCCAGGCTTAAAGCTTATCAGCTCTGACAAAAGAGAGTGGTCCACTATCTGGGATGATAGAAAACATCACGGCGACCACCATGATAAAAATGACATCGAAGAAACTATTAAAAACGAGTCACGCTACCCTAAGATCAAACAGCGCGCTATAAAAAAGCTAAACAACATGGGCTATCAAGTCGAAGATATCGAGATCGATGAAAAAAATGG
>NZ_JBPYDC010000815.1:0-822 GCF_051847575.1 Psychrobacter sp. 1U2 | reverse complement strand
CATGGTATCAAGGTGCTCGACTTATCAAGAGTATTAGCCGGACCATCTTCTACACAAGTGCTCGCTGATCTTGGAGCAGAAGTCATCAAAGTTGAGCGACCCGGTATCGGTGATGAAACGCGTCATTGGGCACCGCCCAAGTTTAGCGATGATACTTCTGCTTATTACGCAACTATTAACCGTAATAAAAAATCGCTTACGGTCGACATCACCACGCCAGCCGGACAGACTATCATTAAGCAGCTTATCGCTGATAGTGACGTTGTGGTAGAGAACTTCAAGGTTGGTGGTCTCAAAAAATATGGCCTGGACTATGAGAGTCTCAAACAAGACAATCCGCGTTTAATTTATGCGTCATTGACAGGGTTTGGTCAAACAGGGCCAGATGCCAAGCGCCCGGGTTATGATTATATTATTCAAGGCTTATCGGGGCTAATGAGTATTACCGGTCCTAGCGATGGTGAACCCCATAAGGTCGGCGTCGCAGTCGTCGATTTGTTTGCAGGCTTGCAGCTGACCATTGGTATTCAGGCGGCACTGTTAGCGCGTCAACGTACAGGTCTTGGACAACACGTCGATGTGGCATTGCTAGACAGTGCGCTGGCTATGCTGGCGAACGTCGGTATGAATCACTTGGCATCAGATAAAGTGCCACCAAGACTGGGTAATCAGCATCCAAACATTGTGCCTTATCAGGTATTTGCAGCTCAAGGTGAAGAGCATTTCATATTAGCCTGTGGTAATGATAGCCAGTTTGCCAGACTTTGTGACGTGCTAGGCGTAGATTGGCATACGGACAGTCGCTTTATGACCAATCCTGCC
>NZ_JBPYDC010000814.1:0-823 GCF_051847575.1 Psychrobacter sp. 1U2 | reverse complement strand
TTGCCCACTCTAACGGAGATTTGGAAGCGTAAAGTGAGGTCTTAACGGGCTGTTTAGTGGTTTGAGTCGTCATGCGGTGTTCTTCCTTAGATAAATGGCGGCATCATCTGTTTAATTGATAGCCTGTATTGCGATGTTGCATCCATGCTACCCTTTTAATAATGACAAATCTAACTAATTAAATATTAAAATTGATAGATTTAATCTATCATAGTAGATATATTATTGATAAACAGATTTCGGCGGCAGAAAATATGAAAATACAGCAATTACGGCATTTTTTATTTGTGGTAAAAGAAGGCGGTTTTCGTGCTGCGGCTGAGCGCGCCAATCGATCACAAGCAGCGCTGTCAGCCTCCATCAAAGAGCTGGAGAAGACGCTCGGTCAGCGTTTATTTGAAAGTGGTAACAAAGCCACACTCACCCCTTTTGGTGAAACCTGCTTACCGAAGATTGAGCAATTCCTGACCACTTATAAAGCACTAGAAGATGATCTCAAAGCATCTGCTTCTGGTGACAAAGGTAAAATAAGAATTGCCAGCGTGCCATCGCTCGTCACCAAGCTGTTGCCAAGCGTGTTGGTCGAATACGCCAAAAAGCACCCTGATATTGAGATTGTATTGATAGATGATAATTCTGTTGGAGTGGCCAATCGATTATTGGCAGGAGAAGTAGATTTAGCATTGGGTAACTGTATTAGTATAGATCAGGCGGATATAGATTTTACACCGCTCATTTCAGACCCAATAGGCGTCGTTTGCTTAAACAGTAACTCGTTAAATCAGTTGAAAAATCAGTCAGAAAAGCAACAAAATAGATCACG
>NZ_JBPYDC010000813.1:0-823 GCF_051847575.1 Psychrobacter sp. 1U2 | reverse complement strand
CATATAATTGAACCGTATTACCGTCTTTACCTTCATAATTGTCCTGCAAATAAGCACCTGGAGTCGTTGAACGTTGACCGCCCAACGTCAGGTTTTGCATTGCCATTGGATCAAAACTGCCAGTCGTATCGGTCAGCCATACCATGGTATTTGCAAAGTAAGGCTCAGTGAAATCAACCTTTTCTTGACGCTCAGGAGTAATCGACATACCTGCGACCACAGCATCATACTTTTGAGCCAATAGACCTGGAATGATACCGTCCCAATCTTGTGCGACGATTTCACAGTTGGCTTGCATCTGCTCACACAAAGCATTGGCAACATCGACATCGAATCCTGCCAAGCTGCCGTCAGCATTAGTATAGTTAAAAGGAGGGTAAGCACCCTCAGTTGCGATACGAATCGTCTTACCAGCCGCGTCCGCTGCCGGTGCATCAGCGTTAGTATCAGCGGCCTCGTTGGCAGGTTGACTACAGGCACTAAGTGCAATGGCCGCGGTGATGGTCATTGACGACCACAATAGGCGAGAGTTCGACATCATACGTTCCTCATTTTTTAATAAAATTTTGATAAAGATTTGTGTAGTTTTAACGTCTGGCATCCTTGCCAGATATAAATACAATAACAAGTATTGACATTTTATGGACAACTCGATAATACCTCACTCAAATATCAAAAACAAACGTTTTGCATATTGACTGTTATTATCGAGCAATAAAGCATCAAATGAGGATAAAAGACATACCTAATGTTTGTATGTTATCGCCACTATCTGACACTGTCAGAATGACTCAGAATGACAACGTCAAATAGTGGTCAGGTA
>NZ_JBPYDC010000812.1:0-823 GCF_051847575.1 Psychrobacter sp. 1U2 | reverse complement strand
AAAAAGGTTTGCTATTACAATAGCATTTGTTCTCACTTGAGTTGCCAAGGCTCTATTGTATCAATTAGCGATACGGATAAGGATTTGTGAGAATCTTTTCGCCATGTGGTTGAACCACTGCCAATCAGCGTATCTAGCTGTGCTAAAAAGTGAGGACGTGGTAAAATCGTTGCACCCAAGCTTATTAAATGATCATTTGGCAATTGACAGTCTACAAGGGTAACATTGCTTTGTTCGCATAAACGCATCAAGCCCCAGAATGCAATTTTTGAGGCATTAGAGGCACGGTGAAACATCGACTCACCAAAATAAATACTGCCTATTTTTAACCCATAAAGTCCACCAATGAGCGCACCTTTCTCATCCCAAACTTCAATACTATGGGCAAATCCATGAGCATGAAGCGCTGTGTAAGCCTCGATCATTTCTTCATGTATCCAAGTATGCTCACTTTCAGGCAAACCATTACTGCGCGGTAAACTACAGGCATGAATCACATCATCAAACGCTTGATTGAGCGTCAGCTGCCAACGAGTACGGTCTGCTTGCTTGCGTAGCGATTTGCTTGGCTTATAATCGGTCGGCGTTATTACACAACGCGGGTCAGGACACCACCAAGCGATAGGCTCATCTTCGTTAAACCAAGGGAATAATCCCTGCGCGTAGGCGGAAATCAGCGTTTGAGGTGCTAGATCGCCACCTATCGCCACGATACCGATACCATCTGGATCGATAGAAGTAGGGTCAGGAAAGTCATAACGCCCAAGATTTTTTAAAGTCTCAGGCGTGATATGACTATCATTTTGTTGAGAAACGTTGCCCA
>NZ_JBPYDC010000811.1:0-824 GCF_051847575.1 Psychrobacter sp. 1U2 | reverse complement strand
GTTGTTCGAGCTTGAGATGAAGTACATCTTTGAAAACAGTTGGGTGTATTTGGCTCATGAGTCTCAAGTTCCTGATAACAACGACTACTACACCTCATACATTGGTCGTCAGCCTGTTATTCTTGCCCGCAATAAAGAAGGCGAGCTGCATTGCATGATTAACTCATGCTCACATCGTGGTGCACAGCTCTGCCGACATAAAAAAGGCAATAAAGCCACTTACACCTGCCCATTCCACGGTTGGACCTTTAACAACTCAGGTAAGCTGCTTAAAGTTAAAGACCCAAGACATGCAGGCTATCCAGAATGCTTCAATAAAGAAGGCTCACACGACCTAAAACAAGTGAAGATGGCAAATTATAAAGGCTTTATCTTTGCCAGCTTAAATGATGATGTTCAGTCACTCGAAGACTGGCTTGGCGGCTCTACCAAAATTCTTGACATGATTGTCAATCAGTCGCCAGAAGGTCTAGAAGTATTACGCGGCACCTCAACCTATACCTTTGATGGTAACTGGAAGCTGCAAGCTGAAAACGGTGCCGACGGCTATCACGTATCAGCCGTCCATTGGAACTACGCTGCGACAACTGCGCGCCGTAAAGAAGCTGAAGCTGTCAAAGAAGACAATATCAAAGCCATGAACGCTGGCAAATGGGGTCGACAAGGCGGTGGGTTTTATTCTTTTGAAAACGGTCACATGCTGTTATGGACACAGTGGGAAAACCCACAAGACCGTCCAAACTACGCTTATCGCGATGAGTATGTCGCCAGCTACGGTGAAGCCATGGCGGACTGGATGATTGAACGCTCACGTAACTTATGCC
>NZ_JBPYDC010000810.1:0-824 GCF_051847575.1 Psychrobacter sp. 1U2 | reverse complement strand
GTCGTCAGCCAGTGTGCGCCTGCAGGATATTGCCACGGGGCAACGTTATTGATCGCCTCATTATTTAAAGTACCTAAAGCATCTACTTTCCATGGCCATACCTTGACCAGTGAGCCGGCAATAAAGCCAGTAAGCAGTGCTAATGTTCCTTGATAATATCGCGACAATAACCATTTAAGCACACGCGTGAAGATGAGTAGCCCAGTTGCCATTCCTGCCATTAAGGTAAGAATAACCGTCAGATTAAACGTATGGACGGCTTCCAATACCGTATCGTAAGCGCCCATCAGCAACAAGATAAATGACCCTGAAATACCAGGAAGTATCATCGCACAAATGGCAATTGCACCTGCAAGGAATAGATACGGTAAGCTTGGCGCCGTAGCGAGCAGGGGTAAGTTGCTGATCACAACCGCTGTCACAATACCAATGACAAATAACCCCGCCCGTGCCGCATTCCACCGTTTTATTTCACTCAATAAAATAACGACAGTCGCAATCACTAAACCAAAGAAGAACGACCAGATAAGCAAAGGCTGATTGTCCAGTAAATGCTTGATTAGACCTGCTAAAGTGGCAAAGCTTGTGGCAATACCTAATAGCAAAAATAGCAAAAATGTCGCATCGACTTGTCGCCAGACGGCAAGTAAACCTTTGATACCGCCATGCTGACGAAATACTTGCCAAAGGCTTGGGCCAATACTACCCAATGCATTAATTAGGCGCTCATAGATACCTGCAATCAGAGCGATAGTACCGCCCGATACACCAGGTACGATATCAGCTGCGCCCATTGCCATACCTTTAATGTAGACCGCCACCAA
>NZ_JBPYDC010000809.1:0-824 GCF_051847575.1 Psychrobacter sp. 1U2 | reverse complement strand
CCAGCCTTGTAGCCAGTCAACGCCGTTACCTTTTAATAATGCTGCTACACCGCCAGTCAACTGCTTAACAATACCTTCTTTACGCTCTATCATTTGCTCGATGTTGATAGAGACGTCGCCTGTACTAATGCCATGCTCATCAAGATCATGTTTAGTCGCTTCATAACGATGCGAGCTGTCAAGAAGTGCTTTTGATGGGATACAACCGACGTTTAAGCACGTACCGCCAAGAGCAGGCTCGCCTTTATAAACGCGTTTTTCGATACAAGCCACACTCATACCCAGCTGTCCTGCACGGATAGCTGCTTCATAACCACCGGGACCGCCGCCAATGACGACCAAATCATAATTGTCTTTCATAGTCCGTTCCTATTTCAAATTTTATACTATGCCTAAAAGCTTGAGTAACCAGAAAAACCGGTGCAAACGCTACCTATTAGTAGACTAAGCAAGTTTGACATGGCCAATCATATTTTTTAGGTTTGGTATTCGTTATCGTTTAAGCTATTAAGCAATTTATTAATAACAAACGTAATCAGCCAGCAGATAACCGTATAGTCAATACACTACTTCAGTATCTTATGCCGTATAACGCTGATGTGTAACCGTGAGAATTGCAGAATAACTGGGAGAGCTTTTGTCACAAAGCTAAAAAAGCTTGTATCGGTGATTACCAATACAAGCTTAAACACTTATAGATCTAATAGTAATAATGATGGATCTTCAACGAGCTCTTTGATAGTCACTAAGAACTGTACCGCTTCTTTACCATCAATCATACGATGGTCGTAAGACAGCGCCAGATACATCATCGGTAGGATTTC
>NZ_JBPYDC010000808.1:0-824 GCF_051847575.1 Psychrobacter sp. 1U2 | reverse complement strand
CCAGATACGTTCAATCTTAACATCGTACGATTGACTATAGACTTTTCCCAAGCGAGCAGTTAGGGTAAATGCTCTACAACTTACTTCGGTTTATTCTATGTCCGAGCCTATCGCTCATTCATTGTCCATACTTACAAATCATGCGCCTTGGGAAGCGTACCAGCGTCCTTATGTACGTGATTTGGCATACGTGCTGGCGTGCCCCAATGTATTGACAGGATGGCTGGATTTTGCACCCTATCAAAACACACATACGGTATCGGTACACAGTGCCAGCTTTTGGCAACAGCAGTTTGACGCCTATCAGCAGCGTTTAGAAGAGCTTGATACCACCAATGCTTATCAGGAGTTGACGCGCTATCTACTGACACGACCCAGTCCCAATCGTTTGGGTTTTCACTTTGAGGGGTTATTGTCTTTTTGGTTAGCAGATGGTTTTGCACGCCAGTTGCATCCATATGAGACACTCGCTAGTAATGTACAGCTATTTAATGGCAAGCAAACCTCTGGCGAGCTTGACTTGATTTTATACAACCATAAAGAGGCAGTCACTGAACATTGGGAGCTGGCCATTAAGTTTTTTATGGGATCAGCGCCTTTTGCGCCTGAAAACTGGGTTGGGATTAACTCAAACGACAATCTACAGCGCAAAATGACCCATATGCAGACCAAACAATTTCGTACTATATGGGTAGATACTAAGGATCACGGGCAAGTCAAAATTGATAAGCGTTATGGTGTTATAAAAGGACGGTTCTTTTTGCCCATCAATACGACTGATTTTATTTATCCCGCTTGGCTTTCACTAAGCTTTCCTATGCATG
>NZ_JBPYDC010000807.1:0-825 GCF_051847575.1 Psychrobacter sp. 1U2 | reverse complement strand
ATGCGTGAAAAAGACTGTAGTACTTATAAATTTCGTACATTGACCAAAGAGCTTGCTCGTTTAATGGCTTATGAGGCAAGTCGCGATTTTGAAATTGAAACTTTTCCTATGCAGGGTTGGTGCGGTGAGATAGAGGGTGAGCAAATCATCGGCAAAACGGCAACCATCGTTCCTATATTACGTGCTGGTATTGGCATGCTTGATGGCGTACTTGACTTAATCCCTACTGCAAAAATCTCTGTCGTAGGTTTACAGCGCGATGAAGAGACCTTACAACCAGTGCCATTTTTTGAAAAGTTCGTCAGCCATATGGACAAACGCCCAGCGCTTATCGTTGATCCCATGCTTGCCACTGGCGGTTCGATGGTTGCTACTATTGATATGTTAAAAAGAAATGGCTGTAAGAGTATCAAGGCTCTGGTGTTGGTTGCGGCACCTGAAGGCGTACGTTTGGTGAATGAAGCTCATCCTGACGTGACTATCTATACGGCTGCATTGGATAGTCATTTGGATGAACACGGTTATATCATCCCGGGTCTTGGTGATGCAGGCGATAAAATCTTTGGTAAGCAGTTATTTAACAAATAATCCAAAAAGTAGTCGTTATAAGAATCGTGACTACAGCTTACGACAGCAATGATAAGGATATAAAATGAACGTATTGATTACAGGCGCAAGTGCTGGTTTTGGTAAAGCGCTGGCTGAGCGTTTGGTTGCCGAAGGTCATCACGTAATTGGCTGTGCCAGACGACTTGATAAACTCACTGCAATGGCTGAAACGTTAGGCGATTTATTTTTACCGGTCGTCATGGATGTCGATGATAC
>NZ_JBPYDC010000806.1:0-825 GCF_051847575.1 Psychrobacter sp. 1U2 | reverse complement strand
TGAGAATACAATCTAATAAATAAAATAATGCGCTTATTGTAGCCGATTTATGGTTTGGATGCTATTTTTGCTTAAGGTACTGATACGCTGAAACAATACACCTACTTATAATATATAGCTTGATACTGTGCCAGTACTATTTATTTGCTACTCTTTTAAAAAGACGAAATTTAATATAGATGTTAAATCTAGATATTGAATACAATTATTAAACACAGCTATTGAATACAGTTACTTCAATGATATTTAGCCACCAATATTTATAAGGGAATAATTATGCTACTTGAGAAAATAAAGACACCCGGACTCGCTCACTTGTCCTATCTGGTAGGCTCAGGTGGAAAAGCAGCAGTCATTGACCCACGCCGCGACTGTAACATTTATGTCGAAAAAGCACGTGCTGCTGGGCTGAAAATTACCCATATCTTCGAAACTCACCGTAATGAAGACTTGGTTTCTGGTGCGCCAATTCTAGCAGAATTGACTGGTGCAGTAGTACTACATGGGCCAAATCCTGAAAAGCCTATCACTTATGCGCAAACAACTCATGAGAATGACTGCTTTGCCATCGGTCAGCTTGAGATTCGCGTACTAGAGACACCTGGTCACACTGATGATCATATTAGCTTTGTGTTATTTGATAGCGCCTATCCAGAACAAGCTGTCGGGGTTTTCACAGGGGATGCGCTATTCGTGGGCGATGTTGGGCGTACGGACTTTTATCCCAATCGACGTAAGGAAGTGGCAGGTCTGCTCTATGACTCATTACAAAAAATTTTAGCGCTTGGCGATCAAGCCCTTATTTATCCTGCCCATGGGGCTGGG
>NZ_JBPYDC010000805.1:0-825 GCF_051847575.1 Psychrobacter sp. 1U2 | reverse complement strand
CTTGTGCTACTACCGCGCCTACGCCTACCGCACCAAACACTCCTACCACGCCAAGTACGACAACGCCTACTTCAGAAAGCGTAACTGATGCAGCCTATGATCGTATGGCACCGGCACCTTATACTTGTACTGATGATAGTCAAATCCTTGCAAAACAATCTATCAATAAAAAACAAGTGATGTTGACTGCCACCCTACCTAAAGTGAACTGGTCAGAGCAGCCAATTATTTTAAATGGCGGCGTAGAGGGCGATACGGCAAGTTATGTCAATGAGTCAAACCCAGAAGTTGTCTATGCATGGCATATGAAAGGCGATAAAGGTATCCTAGCCATGAAATGGGCTGATGGTAAAGAATATCAAGTAAACTGCCAGATCGGTAGATAATGGTTAAGGTTGAATCGTTAACCTTGCGCATTTAAACGATATAAAAACAAAATAAGAAACAGCGAACCGAGAGCAGTCATCGAAAGATGGCTGTTTTTTTATGCGTCTAGGTCTAGATGGTTTGATAGATGGCACTATGCTGTGTTCCATATTTTTAAGATAAGAAAAGATATTTTGCTTTATTCCGCTAGAGAAGCCAAAAGAAAGCTGTCAAAATAGCGCTTATATAAAAATTTATGATTAATAAAGAGGATACGTCGATGACGAAGCGCCTAATAAGTATGATGATAATCGCTACTACAAGTATATGGGCGCTAACAGGCTGCGATAACGCCACCGACTCTGTTGATACTACCGACCAAACCACGCAAACAGCCACGGCAAACTCATCAGCATCAGAAGTCGATACGATAGACTGGTCATTAATAGATAGCGGTGA
>NZ_JBPYDC010000804.1:0-826 GCF_051847575.1 Psychrobacter sp. 1U2 | reverse complement strand
AAACAATTGATGTAGTAATACCCAACGCTACAAAGACGAGTGGCTCTTTTTTATCACCCCTATTACCTGAGCAATATAAACAGTTGTTACTGGTATGGCGTCAACAAGTCCAGCAGTTGTTGGTCATCAATAACAATGATGCAACTGTCCTACTGAGCTTAAAAAAGGTTAGTCACTATTTATGGCAAGCTGTCAGCTTACAGCATACAAATAATGCCGACGCTCAACAGCGTTTATGGTTTCTAACAGAGCTTTGGTTGAGTAACCTAGCAGACAATTCATTACCACTACCAGCTATCTATGCGCAGCTACTATCACAGTTAGACGAGGTCTTAGCTAGCCGGTATCAGCAGGCTATCGATGTAAGTAAGCAGCCAAATAACTCATCAAGCAGTAGTATAGATTCTAATCTAATAACTGCTAAAACAAATGAGAATAAACAAATAGCTCATGAAGATATCGAAGGTTTAATAGCTGATATCTATATACAAATAAGCGGTCTTGAGAATATTGATCAACAGACACACGGTTTATTGAGTCATTTATTAAAATCGACCGAATCTACATTACGTTTTTTACCACGTATATTGGTTGAGCTTGAGTCTATAATTTTAGGTCTCAATAACCCACAAACAGTTATAGCTCCTTTGCAGCAACTCCAAAGACAGCTTGAATGTCGTGGTTGGTCTCGCTACGAAGCACAAGTAACACAAATCTTGCTCGACATTGACAATAACATGATATCAGAGTCGTCATTTGCAGAAGTAAGTGAGCAGATTGAACGTCAGCTTGAAGAGTTATATAGTGCCATTTACAACACTGAACA
>NZ_JBPYDC010000803.1:0-827 GCF_051847575.1 Psychrobacter sp. 1U2 | reverse complement strand
ATTGAGGGACACGTCTGCCAGTTTGTTGGCAGGAAGCCATTTAATATTCCAGCGTAATGCTTTATATTCGGTCAATGGTACCCTGACGGCTTTGCCATCTACTTTGCGTATGAGTGGTATATCTGCATAGTTTTTACCGTCGATAGTCGCTTGCGCACTTTTTGGTTGTGCTTCACCAGTAAAGGTCATATTGGCAGGAATAGGCAGGGTTACAGCGACATCACTAATAGGCTGATCGATGATATTGGTATAAGTGGCGCGGTATTGAACGGTTTCACCTTTCTGAGCATTTGACGCTGCGATATAGTTGAACTTACCATCAGCGGTTTTGACAACTTTATTAGCCTGTAACTCCATCTTTAGTGCATCCGCTGCATAAGATATATTGATTAGACATGCAGACACCGTAGTGGCAACAAGAGCATGGCGTAAAAATTGAAATGATTTCATATCATGTTCCTCGTTTGGATAATATCTACATGCAATATTCTTGCCAACTTATAAAAATATAAGTAAAAACAATTGTTTACTATAAGTGCTAGCGGCTTTTTCTACATTTTTATTCTTACAAAAAATTTATAAGTAAACACTAAAGAACCGATAAACGACGTTTATCGGTTCTTTAATGGATATAAGAGAATATTTAACAAGCTATAGCTTTAGTTTTCCAAAGTAGTAATCGATAAAAGCTTATTTATGGGGTTGTATTTTTGGCGCCATATTTGGTGTTGAAATATAAAGTAGCTTTGGTCGGCTCTGTCGAGGATGCAGACGTTTTTAATAAATTAAAACTATCAGATATGATGGTGCCGTTTTGGCCCATAGGC
>NZ_JBPYDC010000802.1:0-827 GCF_051847575.1 Psychrobacter sp. 1U2 | reverse complement strand
TTAAATGAGGCAACGCCCATATTGCGTAAACGCGTTAAGGTTTCAGGCGCTGAATTGGTGTGTAGTGTTGAGAGAACCATATGCCCTGTCTGAGCCGCCTTGATAGCAATTTCAGCCGTTTCAAGATCGCGAATCTCACCAACCATGACAATATCTGGATCTTGACGCAAAAATGATTTTAGAGCATTAGAGAATGTTAGACCTACTTTCGAATTCACATTGACCTGATTGATACCCTCAAGGTTAATCTCAACAGGATCTTCAGCGGTAGAGATGTTGGTCGCTCCGGTATTCAAAATATTGATACCGGTGTATAACGATACCGTTTTACCAGAGCCTGTCGGTCCAGTAATCAATAGCATACCTTGCGGCTTATGAAGCGCTTCTAAAAACATCTCTTTTTGGTCAGGCTCATAACCCAAAGCATCGATACCAAGCTTTGCAGCAGAAGGATCTAAAATACGGAGTACCACCTTTTCACCAAATAAGGTTGGCAACGAGTTCACACGAAAATCAATCGCTTTATTTTTGGACAGTTTAAGCTTAATACGGCCGTCTTGTGGTATGCGCCGCTCTGAGATATCCATTTGTGACATCACTTTGAGGCGAGCTGCAATTTTACCCGCCAGCTGTACGGGCGGATTTGCTATTTTTTCCATCACACCATCGACTCGAAAGCGCACCCGATAAGATTTCTCATAGGGCTCGAAATGCAAATCGGACGCTCCCATACGAATCGCATCGACCAGCATTTTATTTACAAACTTCACAACAGGGGCTTCATCGACACCGTCAGCAAGTGTGGTTTCACCGCTGTCACCTTCTTC
>NZ_JBPYDC010000801.1:0-827 GCF_051847575.1 Psychrobacter sp. 1U2 | reverse complement strand
CGCGGATGGTCATTGATAGCATCAGCAATCTCACGTCGCGCCATCCGGTAATAATAAGCATCGGTCCAGCGCGCCACCATAAATGACCAAAACAGCCAAATTATCCCAGCAATGCCAATACGTGTTGCCATCTGATAGGCATCTGGAATATAAGGCATCGCTACAAACTCAAACGTGACTAGCGCGATGACGATATTAAGTTGGATAAATGACCAGCCAGCCACACTATATACAAGCGCATCCATGTAACGTTTGCGATACAAGAGCCAAGGTAGAGTGATAAAAAATGCCGCCCAATGCCACTTAGGTGATAGGTATCCTTGCTGATCAAACTGTGCAAAACGCTTAAGGTAATAACCTTGCGTACGATGACCAATAAACCATTGGTCAAGCTGTTTACGTTTGAGAGGGCTCAGCTGTTCTTGATAAAACGGTGGTGGCGAATCCGTCTCAATAAATAACATAGCAGTAGGCTCTATTGACTGTTAAGGGTTTACGATTACTTGGTGTTTAGGTCGCTAAATAGCAGTGTGACGATAAATGCCCTTTATTATATGACAATAGAAAAGCAGATACGATGTACTTTAGTATAGGTCAACAAAATGATGTGGCGTCTATTAAAGCCTGCATGAAATACTTCAAACCAGATGATAGACCATCGGAAAAGACATGTATAACGGTTTAATCATAAATAAGTTAGTTGAGCATTCAAATATTGCACGTTCACACACAAGAGTATTTAACTTATAATACGCTCATACTCGCTACCCAATCGAATTTTACTGCTCCTATGAATGAACATTCTCACAACGATAGTCTCATCAAGC
>NZ_JBPYDC010000800.1:0-828 GCF_051847575.1 Psychrobacter sp. 1U2 | reverse complement strand
ATTGCATCCGATAGATCAAACACGCTAAATTGAGCGTCATTGACTAAGGCAGCTTGTAAGTCTTTGACGTCTAAGGCGACGTTGGTAGCAGGCTTAGAGATGTTGTTTTCTGTAGTCTTATCGCTATTTGCCATCAATTGCGGTGCGAACAGATAAGACAATCGCCATAACGTTTGATAAGCACTTAAGAGATGATGCTCGGTATGGGACATGAGTAGTTGCCACGCTTCTTGCGATAGTTTCAAGCCAAACTGCTGTGCTTGTATCTACAATAGCTGCTGACGTTGTTGTTCATTATATAAATTGCAATCAATAACGTGACCATATTGAGCAAACGGTGCGAACCATTTACTGCTCTGAGACCGCTTGTCTTGTTTAGATGTTAACCATAACAAACTATGATTATGCGCTCCTGTTTGTGCCTCTTGAGCGAAGCGTTCTAGCTCAGCGATGACGGCTTTGTCTGGTTTATGGTTGCCCGTCACGATGAGCGCGCTGGCATCGTCGAATAAAGATTGGCTACCCAGCTCTGACAAAACTTCTTGCCAGCTTTTAACAGATATTAGCTCAATACGCTTAATCGCGTAGTTTTGTGCGCGCCAGTGTGGACGCATGGTATCGATAAGCCATTGACTCAGTAACGGCTCATTACCATGTGCAAGCCACAAGCCTGCGACTGCAACGGTAGGTTGTAGTAGCTTTGGATAGGCTTGTATAAAGGTGTCTTGCATAAGGATTGAGCCATAACCTTTTAAGGTTGAAAAATTAAGGTATAAAAGTAAACAATAATAGCTTGAGCTACCGATCTAAGGGTTGGGTGCAACAATG
>NZ_JBPYDC010000799.1:0-828 GCF_051847575.1 Psychrobacter sp. 1U2 | reverse complement strand
AGAAAGCGCGAGGCGCAAGCTGCTTATCATAACGTAAAATAGGGCTGTTTGTGAACCGGATTCTTAATCTACCGTTGTAAAGCTGTTAGACATTATTTATGCAACCTTACCTATAAACAAATTAAACAGTTGTTTTTGACCTGTCAATCCATGATTGAGAGACATATTTCACTTGGCATAAGTTAACAATACCCCTCATAATCGGTCACGATGTCCTTACGCAAAATGCGCGCGCTCATGCTACCATAAAGCCCATGACAGCGCGTAATAACGCACAACAGATAAGTAATGCATAATAGATAAGTAATGACACTAAAGGAAACCTCATGAGCTCAGCCATTCCCCCTTCATCTAACGATCTTCAGTCAGATACGATGACAAACGACATCCCAGATAATACGGATATGACCGAAGTAGAAGCCACGCATACACAGAGGAACGCGTCTACCAATGTCGATCCAAGCGAAGTCGATAAGTTTAATAAACTTGCTAATGAATGGTGGGATAGTACGGGTGCATTTGCAACTTTGCACCATATCAATCCGCTACGTCTTAACTGGATAGAAGAAAACGTCAAAAGTGGCTATCAAAATAGCAATCAAGACGGTAATCAAAGTCATGACGCAAAGAAAACAGCTGAGATGGGTCTGAGTGGTAAAAAAGTATTGGATGTTGGCTGCGGGGGCGGCATATTAGCCGAATCGATGGCACGTCGCGGCGCTGATGTCACTGGTATCGATTTGGGTACTGAAAACTTAAAAGCGGCCAGCTTACATGCAGAGCAAAGCCATTTAGAAGACTGTTTACGTTATCAGCATGTACCCGTTG
>NZ_JBPYDC010000798.1:0-829 GCF_051847575.1 Psychrobacter sp. 1U2 | reverse complement strand
TTATCAAAGGCAACTTCCAATAAAATTTTGAGCACAAAGCCCATAAAACCTGCTCCTAGTGCTAAAAATATCCAAAAAGTACCTGCACGGCCCGCTTCGGACTTTTTAGTGATGTCCCAAACAATAAAGAATAAGAATGCGATAAATATAGGTAAGAATACGTACAGCCCCCAACTGGTGACGGTACTAGCGGCAAGAGCAAACAGAGCATAATCCTATAAAGTGGTAATGTGCCCTCTATTTATATCTAAATTTTATAGCTTTTTTTATAATAATCGACCTAATGAACGCGTATTACCACTCATAATATGAGCGGTGATAAATAGAAGGCACGACAAATAAATAGAAGGGTACAATATAAACAGCTATTATAACGCGGAAATACATAGGTATAAACTACCGCTATGGATGAGGCAACAGGAACGCTACAATTGACATGACTGCTCCGTCAATACTACTGGTCAAGGTTACTTAACGCTTCACACTTAAATATAATATAAGCTGAACAATCAGGCTAACTTAGCCATTACAAGACCACTAAATAGACAAATGTACCAATTGATGATCTGCTTTAGTATAAGCATAAGATTTTAGCGCTAATTTCGGTGCAAATAGTGCAATAAAGTGCAAAGATTGTTATATTTACAGGTTACTTATTTTTTTATATTATTTTATTCCTTCAAATGTCGGGCGCTATTATAATAAGCAGTTATCGACTGCGCGCACCCTCCTATTTTATACTGTTTTTTGTTGTTTATTTAACTGAGTTAAAATCCCTATGTCACAAGCCCAAATCGATACGCTAGCATCACTATTTGATGATGCTATT
>NZ_JBPYDC010000797.1:0-829 GCF_051847575.1 Psychrobacter sp. 1U2 | reverse complement strand
CCAGGTAGTGAAGCTAGAACAGCAGCTAACGTAAATGACGCAAACGAGATTGGTTCCATAATTAACCTTATACTTATAATATAGATTGTCTGTCTTAGTGTAAGTCCTCGCTGTCGAACACACAAGTAACTTTATGCTATAGATGAACAGATGTGCATTTAGCAGAGCTTATATTCTATAAAAAAAACCGCCATACTCTATAAAAGATATGGCGGTTTTTAGTTTTATGCTGCTTAACTGTGACTAAAACTAAGCGGCTACCGTACTTGGCGCTTGAGCAAATGCAGAGAGTGCCCCTTTTAGCATCGCCGATACCGTACTGCTACAAGTACCAATACCAGAATAAACCTCGCCATCGACGTTAAGCTGAATATAAGCGGCCGCATTGGCATTGGTCTTATTATCGCTGTTGTTGCCGTCGTCGATACCATTACCACTATTGTGCTGCGGATTGATAGCATGCTCAGCGTAATTAATAACATGGATGGATTTACCAGTGTGCTGTGCAAGTCCATCAATAAATGATGATAATGGGCCATTACCCGTACCGTCAATCGTAATAGTATCGTCATTCATTTGTACTTGACCATTAAAATAAACGGCTCCGCCCTTATTATTAACACTATAATCTAATAGCTCTAAATTGCCTTTTTGCAAATATGTGTCTTCAAAGGTCTGTAATATCTCATCATTTTGTAGCTCGCGTGCCGCTGTCTCAGCCTGCTTTTGCACCACACCGCTAAAGTCAATTTGCATCCAGCGTGGCAAATTAAACCCATAGTTGCGCTGCAAGATGTAAGCAACGCCGCCTTTTCCAGATTGACTATTG
>NZ_JBPYDC010000796.1:0-829 GCF_051847575.1 Psychrobacter sp. 1U2 | reverse complement strand
TATTAAATAATATACATTTGTCATTATTTTTTGTTAGAATCGACATACATTGTATGCTCATTGTAAGTTATACAATAATTCATTTACGCTTATACATGAATGCTTTTATTCATCAAAAGGATTGCTAGCATGGCATATTCACCCATGATTCATACAGTCAACAAACTATTGGTTGGTGTTATCACCACTTGTGTATTTGCCCTGCCTATGAGTGCAAGTCATGCTATCCAAGTTTACAAGTCTCTTGGTACGCATGGTGAGGTCAAATATAGTCAACATGCACCGCAAAATGCACGGAATATCGAGGTAATTGAGTTCCGCAGTGATGGTAGACAATCTGATGCAGGGCAGATGGCAGGTAAAACGGATGCCAATCAAAGCAATGATACGCCAAATGCAGAACAGCAACGAGTCGCGCAACTTGAGGCGCGTATTAAAGATCAAGAAGCGCAGGCAAACGCCCAGCGCTGTCAATCGTTACGTAACAATTTAACCAATTTAAATGTCGGTGGCCGTATATATGAGATGGATGCAAACGGTAAACGCCAGTATCTAGATGGCCGCGAGATTGAACTTAAGCGAGAGCGTGTACAACAAGCGATTGGACAGTATTGTAAAGGTACACAGACTTAAATATATCTTTAGTAGTTATTATAGCCCCGTACCAAAAACGCTTTCGGTGCAGTCATACTATAGTCGATACTAAACGAGATGAATATATAGCATTATAGTGCGTGGCTAGTACAATTCTTTGCTTGCTGTACCTATAAATCTTAATGATGCAAAAATTTTATCTCAGTGACGCGGTATTTTTTAAGTTGACTTAAAT
>NZ_JBPYDC010000795.1:0-830 GCF_051847575.1 Psychrobacter sp. 1U2 | reverse complement strand
ATACTGTCCAAGCTCACTTGCAAGGTTGCGCGTTAAGCCTATCAGTGTCGATTTAGCCGTGGTGTAATCATAGTAAGTAACCACTGGATTGTAGACAAGGTTGGTTGAGATATTGATAATCTTACCCATCTGCTGAGTTTTCATCTGTGGCAATACTGCTTGCGTCGTATTAACCGCGCCTTGCACGATACCATCCATTTGCTGCGAAAAATGTGTCCATTTAACCGTTTCAATACTGGTATAGTCAGCACTTGGATCAAACTGGTAGCTTGGCAAGGCGTTATTAACCAACACATCAATACGTCCATAACGCTTAATGACTTCGGCTGCCATGGCCTGCATTTGAGCCAAATCCGTGACATCGCCTTGATACGCAAATGCTTGTCCACCTGCCTTTTCGATATCGGCTACTACCTGTTCAGCAGCGTCTTTACTATCGAGATAGTTTACGCAAACCACTGCGCCAGCTGCTGCCATTTGTTGCGCAATCTGAGCGCCAAGGCCACGGCTTGCCCCCGTGACAATAGCGACTTTATCAGTGAGCAGATGAGGAATAGCGGTTTGAGCCTGAGTCATTATCTTATCCTTTATTGTTTTATAGTCCTTGATAGCTATCAATCGTCGAACCGTCATTTATGGTTGAATAAAGGCTAACAATCATAGCATAATTCACAAGCCATTTTTATAGCGCTACTTTCACTCAACTCGCTATGCTGCGATGAGTCATTAACAAAAGTCACTAATTTTATAGTCCCTCTTTAAATACCCCCAAATCATGACCATAAAGATATAAATATGCATTACTGACTGATATTCATTTTAGGAGAGAT
>NZ_JBPYDC010000794.1:0-831 GCF_051847575.1 Psychrobacter sp. 1U2 | reverse complement strand
AACCAAACACCGCCCATAGCTGACCTTGGCAATGCGTTCTTAAGCTATTTAGCACTTGTGTCAACGCATCAGGAGTATGCGCGTAATCCACGATAAAGCATCCATCGGTCGATGGCACACGCTGCATACGTCCAACTGCACCTTGTAGCTGTGGTACCAAGCTTGCAATGCGCTCAAGACTGATGCCCAACGCTACCGCTGCTGCAATTGCCGCCAGCAGATTGGCCACATTAAAACGCCCTAACAAAGGGCTGATAATATTGACATTGTTCACATCGTTACCTTGACTGGCATCTAGTACACTTCGTAAAGCAATTTTTACCCCTTGTAGACTAGGCTCAATTTTAGTAGCGACAAAAGTAGCAACCTCTGACGTATTATCAGCCTGCAAACTATATGTCCATACGATCAAATTACTGGCTTTAGCCGTATCAATCATTACGTTCGCATGCTCATCATCGATATTAATAATAGCGTGCGTCAAGGTTGGAAAATGGGCTTTATCAAATAGTTTGGCTTTTGCAGCGACATACTCTGCCATATCGGCGTGATAATCTAGATGGTCTCGGCTTAGATTGGTATAAATAGCGACTTTGACGGGTACACCTTGTAACCGCTGTTGATCCAATCCATGCGAGCTGGCCTCAAGTGCTAATAAGTCAACATTTTGCTCGCCCATATGATACAAAAACTGCTGCACTGCTAACGCATCACCTGTGGTATGGCGCGCTTGTAACAATGCGTCAAGCTTACCATTACCTGCTGTGCCCATGACCGCACTATCGTGACCAGCCAGCTGTGCCAATTGTGCGACAAGTTGACTGATCGTGG
>NZ_JBPYDC010000793.1:0-831 GCF_051847575.1 Psychrobacter sp. 1U2 | reverse complement strand
CTTCTTTAGCGATGCCCAGCTGTCCTTTACCGCCATCAATAAGCAATAAGTCAGGTAATGGCTGCTTTTTATAGCGCCGTGTCAACACTTGCTTCATTGCAGCATAGTCATCACCGCCTTGAATATCATGGATGGCATATTGACGGTAATCACGGCGGCGTGAGCCTCCTTGATCAAAGACCACGCAGCTGCCGATGGTCGCCTCACCCATGGTATGGGAAATATCAAAGCATTCGATTCGATCAATCGTTCGATCGGTGACATCAGACAATACGTCTTTGAGAGCGCCAAAGCGCGAATGCAGCTCTAGATAATCACCCAGCTTAGTTTTAAGCGCATTGTTGGTATTCAGTTTGGCTAAGTCCAGCCACTCTGAGCGATGTTCACGTACGTTGGTTTTGATAACGACTTTGCTATCAAAATGCGTTGCTAGTGCTTCGCTGATTGCTGTCTGATCAGGCAGTTTATGACTTAATATAATCTCGCTCGGCAAGTCATCGGTCACCTGAAAATAAAATGAGGTAATGAAGGCGGATAAATTATCAGCGAGCGACTCACTGCTATCGACATCAGGGAAGTAGTTTTTACCACCAAGTACGCGCCCGCCGCGTACCGTCAACACGTTAACACAAGTCATGCCTGCCTGACTGGCAATCGCAATCACATCAGCCTCACCCTGCACGGTATATACTGCTTGCCGCGCTTGCACTTCGCGTAGCATAGACAGCTGGTCACGATAAAAAACCGCCTTTTCAAAGTCTAATTCTTCAGCCGCACCTTCCATTTTTTCAATTAACGCACTATGAATGTCGCTTGAGTCACCCTTTAGGA
>NZ_JBPYDC010000792.1:0-833 GCF_051847575.1 Psychrobacter sp. 1U2 | reverse complement strand
CTAAAATCGTACTACGCTGAGCTTGCAACGTTTCATTAGGAATATGTTTTAAGTCATCAGGGTTTTTACTAAACTGCTTTAGCGCCAAGATTAATGCGTTGGGTGTTGATGGATTGACCTGCTGTTTTAGGATAAACACCGCATCAGCCAACCAATCATGACAGTCTGTTAGCAGCTGTGAGATCATTTTGGTCGCAGGCTTTCGCAGAATAGCCAACTCTTCGTATACTGTCTCCATCTCATGCGCAAGATCAGCAATACCATTCGCCGCCACCATACGTGCGCCGCCTTTAATGGTGTGCAGATCTCGTTGCAGTGCTTGCAATGCTGCCACGTCACTGACGTTGCCTAAAAACAGCTGCAAATACTTGTTACTACTAACAACTATCTCATCTGCTTCTTCTAAAAAGACTTCTAAAATATCAGGATCCGGTAGACCATCTGTCCAAGACTCAGCAATGATGCTATCCAAACTGGCGGTATCAGAAGCTTGCTCGCTCTCTTGATGACTGTCTTGCGTCTCATTTGAATCATTATTATGGTTTTGGAGCGCTGGTAAAACCAAAGTAATAACTCTTGGTAGCTGATCGCTGCGTTCAAATTCTTGCAACTGCTCAATAAGATCATCAGCAAAAAATGCTTCTTGGTAGCGCACAACATAATCAATCTGTAAAGACAGAGTATCTTGTACCATTTGCATAATGGTCAGCCACTGCGCTGTTGGGTGCAATCGTTGTTCAACAAACGCTTCATAAATACTTTCAGCCTCGTGCGTCAGGTCGCCGATACTACGGATACCTGCCATGCGCGCACCACCTTTGATGGTGTGCAAG
>NZ_JBPYDC010000791.1:0-833 GCF_051847575.1 Psychrobacter sp. 1U2 | reverse complement strand
ACTGAGCTATGGGCCCTAACGTTAGACGCACAATGATACCTGATTTTTTTAAATTTTCAAGTAAAAGATAACAACTAAACGATATTATTCAGCTCTTTTTGCTTACTGACTAAAAATTGCTTCCAGCGAGAGTCAAACCACGACCGCCATCGACATTAATAACCTCTCCTGTGATATAGCTTGCCTTTGCTAAATATAATACGCTGTGGGCGATATCATCTGGTGTACCGATTCGCTGCATCGGCACAGAGTCGATGATATTTTGTTGCTGCGTATCATCAAGTGCTTGATCGCTATTGGCATCTGGTAAGATATTGACCCCAGGCGCGACACCATTGATTCGTACTAGTGGTGCCATCTCTAGCGCTAGCGACTGCACCATCATACGTTGAGCCGCTTTTGCCATATTATAGACGGTATAGTGTTTAAACGGTTTATTATGAGCGTGAATATCAAGTAGGCTAATGATGCATCCATACTGCGTTTGTAAGTAAGGTAGAAACGCCTGACTCAGTAATAACGGCGCTTTAGCATTGCTTAAAAACAGCTCATCCCATTGGTCATTATCTATACTATTGAGCGGAGTAGGGTAAAATCGTGATGCGTTATGTACTAACACATCAAGCTGTCCAAATCTATCTATAACGGTTTGAACAAACTGAGTTAATAAATGGCTATTGATGACAACTGCTAAATCCGCAACGACAACTGTCGCACTATTATCACGGATTTCGTTAAGCTGGTTTGCTAGCGCTATTGCTTGTTGCTCGCTACGATGACAATGGATAATGACACGGTAGCCTTGATGATGCGCTGCTCGAATGATAGCTGCG
>NZ_JBPYDC010000790.1:0-834 GCF_051847575.1 Psychrobacter sp. 1U2 | reverse complement strand
CGCTTAACCTAGCACTGGGTCTTATGGACCCTGAATGTAGTCATGTGGTTGTAGTCGATAGTGACTATCAAGCATTACCGCAGGCGCGTGTATCTATTGCAAAGGCCATTGAGCGTTACCCAGACCATGCGCTATTGCAGTTTCCACAGTTTTATCGTGATGCGGGAAAAGAAGATGTCCATAGCGAATTAAACCATTATTTCAACCATCATTTGTATCGTTCATTTAACCGTCAGCGTGCACTATCGACAGGTACTTATGCCGTTATTCGTCGTCGTGCGCTGCTAGCGATGGGCGGCTGGTCAGGTGCGTCGATTACCGAAGATGCACAGATGGGAGTGCTGATGCATGGTCGCGGTTTGCGTACTCGGTTTATACCTGAGGTCATTGCCACAGGTCTGTTACCGACTACCTTACATGATTTAATGAGTCAGCGTCGTCGTTGGATCTACGGTAATATGCAGGTGCTAAACACTTACTTTTCTACGGTATCAAATTCATCTACACCAAGCTCATCTACAAGTAAGAAACTTAGTGAGCGCCTAGCCTATATGGGTGCACATGTATCACAACTGAGCGCATGGGTGAACTTTACAGGGATATTTATTGTCTTGCAGTTGTTGACGCTACTTATCATTACAGGTGTGCTACTGTTCAGTACCAGTCTCAATATTCATGCTTTGCTTATGCCTTTATATGCGGTGTACGCAAGCTATGCAGTATTTTTGGGTAGGCGCTTATGGGCATATATGCAAGATAATGCTCCGCTTAATCAGCAAACTGACGATGGCGTGGCACCAAGCTTAGGCAGTCGACTTCGAGCTTGGGCGTTAC
>NZ_JBPYDC010000789.1:0-834 GCF_051847575.1 Psychrobacter sp. 1U2 | reverse complement strand
AGTAAATTAACTATTAATAATGGCTAATCGGTTTTATTAATTAGCACAAGGATCAGTGCGACTCTTTGTTGGATAGATAGGCAATACGATTCGTTATATAGTTTTAAGCGAATAGGGAGTTCTAGCTTACACACTTCCTGTATTACTAAATATTTCTGATAAGGATTGGACTAAAAAGTCACTCTAGGAGGAAGCCCAGATGAGTAAGACCACTCAAGGAAACCCTGATTTATTATACGGTCTGCATGATCGTCCCGCCCCTACAAAAGCATTTTTAGGTGCCGTACAGCACGTCTTAGCCGCTTTTGTCGGCGTTATTACTCCCTCATTAATCATTGGTGGTGTTTTAGGTCTGGGTGAACATATTCCCTACCTTATCAGTATGGCCCTGATGGTATCTGGGGTTGCTACCTTTATTCAGACTCGCAAGGTCGGCCCTGTAGGCTCAGGCCTTATGGCACTACAAGGTACCAGCTTTGGTTTCTTAGCGGCCGTATTGGCGGCAGGTTTTGTAGTCAAAAACAAAGGGGGAAGTCCTGAAGAGATTTTATCGGTCATCTTTAGTATCACCTTCCTTGCAGCATTCGTTGAAATCTTTTTAAGCCAGTTCATCACTAAACTTAAGTCCCTGATGAGCCCAATCGTCACTGGTTGTGTCATTGTCACTATCGGTCTGTCACTCACTAAAGTTGGTCTAACCGATCTAGCAGGCGGTGTTGGTGCTGAAAATTTTGGTAGCATACCAAACTTGTTACTAGGTGGCGGTGTCTTAGTGAGCGTAGTGCTTATTAGTATCGTACCCAATAAAGTTATTCGCTCAAGCGCTATTTTTAT
>NZ_JBPYDC010000788.1:0-834 GCF_051847575.1 Psychrobacter sp. 1U2 | reverse complement strand
AAACACCGTTTGACTCAGTGATTTTGACCACACCTTTCGGTTTGCCATCGTCAAAAGTCTGCCAAGTAGTATTGGCCAGTGGATCGGCCGCCATTGCCATGGTGGCCATGCTAATACCAGCAACTGCTAACACAGATTTTGTAAATAGTTTCATAGATCGACTCCATTCGTATGATGATTCAAAAACAACGTTTTTTGTGCTTATCCTAGGTCATTGGTTGTTTGTTGCGCTTTATTAGTCCATCAGACAACACAATCAACTCCAATAACCCCTTCTGCACTCATTATAGACAAAATCCGAACTTTGCCTAGTAGTTTTTTATAGATAATTGTTTCTATAAAATCAAAACTATATCAAATAGTTACATGAAAGGATTGTCTATATCATTGTCTGGCTGGTCATTTTCTTGTTTTGACGAAAGCGTTTTTTTATTGTTTTGATCAGAATTTTCGAAAGCTTGCAATACTTTAGTCGTCAACTCGTGCAACTGTTTCGCTTGCTCATAGCCTGTCTCATCAAACAATAAATCAAGATCTCCATAAATGATAACTTTATCTTTTTGGTTTTCTACGATCAGCTCACCAATTTGCATACTTTGATGATTGTTTGCGAATGGATCAATCATTTTACTCTCCATGGTTGGGTAACATTGGACATTACCTATAGATAAATAATGGACATTATTTAAGCTGACTTTGATTTATGCTTGCAGCTGTGCGACCAACCATTCAAGAATTGCCCATACAAACAGCAGCCAAGTAGGCTCGTCATTTGATGCGTCGCTCGGTGTATCTGTACTTTCGCCAGCCTTTAGTGGCAACTCTAAAGCTTGC
>NZ_JBPYDC010000787.1:0-834 GCF_051847575.1 Psychrobacter sp. 1U2 | reverse complement strand
ACTGGTATTGTTGGGGTTCACCCATTGACGTAGCCACTGTTCGCTAATTTTCATAAATATCTCGGATCAAAATTTCATAGTAAAGATTTTAGAATAAAGGTAGGCGTATTTTTATTACAATCCAAATCTAGCCAAACTGTTTTAAGAAGCGTACGTCGTTTTGGAAAAACAGGCGCAAATCATCGATACCGTAATACAACATCGCAAAGCGCTCAATACCCATGCCAAAAGCAAAGCCCGTGTATTTATCGCTATCAATACCGCAGTTGGTCAGCACTTGTGGATGCACCATGCCGCAGCCCATGACCTCAAGCCATTTGCCATTATCATCAAGGATATCTACTTCAGCAGAAGGCTCAGTAAATGGGAAGAATGACGGACGAAAACGAACGGTCAACTCTTTGGCAAAGAACGCTTCTAAGAACTCACTAATCAAGCCTTTTAGCTCAGCGAAGGTGCTTGACTCGGTAACCATAAGCCCTTCTAACTGATGAAACATCGGTGAGTGGGTTTGGTCCGAGTCATTACGATACACGCGACCTGGACAAATGATACGAATCGGTGGCGCACTTTTTTCCATGGTACGAATTTGCACGGGACTGGTATGTGTACGTAATAGATAGTGCGCATCAAAGTAGAACGTATCATGCATCGCACGTGCAGGGTGATGTGATGGAATATTGAGCGCTTCAAAATTATAGTAGTCGCTCTCAACTTCAGGTCCGGTCGCCACGTTAAAACCTGCTTGCACAAAATACTGTTGCATGCGCTGAGTAATCATCGTCACTGGATGTAGATGGCCTTTTTGACCACCACGTGCTGGCAAGGTAATAT
>NZ_JBPYDC010000786.1:0-835 GCF_051847575.1 Psychrobacter sp. 1U2 | reverse complement strand
TTAAAAAGTATTTTGGACTGGCTTGTTCTTAATGTTGTTAACTTTACCTTTTTTAAGCGGTCAATTATGTCAATAGACTCTACCGAGCTGATAACTTCAGATAAAAACCCTTCAGTAAAACTCGTAAAAGCGCTGTTGTCTCAAGCTCGTCAACGTAAAAAACAAGGGCAGACTGTACTTGAAGGTGTGCATCTTATTGACGCAGCTCTACGCAGTGATTATCCATTTGTTCAAATACTACTCGCACAATCAGCTCACCAGCATCCTGAGGTTCAGCAAGTTCTGACACGTCTGCCTACCCACACAAGTGTTTTGACGTTGTCCGATGCACTTTATGAGGGCATTCGAAGTCTCGGTACAGGTATCGATATTATGGGAGTCATAAACGTACCTGTGCCAAGCTTAACGGTGATAGATTACGACTGCTTGATTTTAAATGATGTACAAGATAGTGGTAACGTCGGTACGCTACTACGTACCGCAGCCGCAGTTGGGATAGAAACAGTACTCTGTACTAGCGGCACGGCCCAAACATGGTCACCCAAGACATTACGGGCGGGAATGGGCGCGCAGTTTGCGCTCACTATTTATGAAGGTTTGAGTGTTCAAAATATCCTAAAGTGTGTAAAAACCCCTTTATTGGCAACCAGCTCACATACTGATACTTTGATTTACGAACATGACCTTACCGCTCCGACTGCTTGGATCATGGGCCATGAAGGTCAAGGCGTCTGTGATGAGCTAATGCAATGTGCAACTCCTATCGCCTTACCGCAGCCCAATGGACAAGAGAGCCTTAACGTTGCGGTCGCAGGTTCGCTCTGTCTTTATGAAA
>NZ_JBPYDC010000785.1:0-835 GCF_051847575.1 Psychrobacter sp. 1U2 | reverse complement strand
GCTGTTCATCACTTAAGGTAGCGACCGCTGCTACTTGCCCTTTTTTAAGCGGACGATAAAAATTGACAGAATAAGATTTTATCAACAGCACACGATCAGAAGGTAGGTTTAACCCTAAGATAAAGCCTGTGGCGGTCTCAGCAAGTAGTGTAACAGCGACCGCATGAATAGAGCCAATATGGTTTTGTACAGGTTTATTGTTGTTTAAGCTGACCACCACTTGATTGGGTTCTACGGTTTCGTAATAGACACCCGTGGTCCCCACATAAGGCACGACTTTACCAAAGGCTTTGGATAAAATAGTCGAGCGTGCAGCAGTAGGTAGATATTTGGTAATGGATAACAGCTTGGTAAATTGATTGTTTACAGGCTTAAGCGAGCTAGGGTTCGACGGGGTATTTGCTTGAGGGGTTAGCGCATCAGATATTTTTTCAGGTAACTTAGCTGGTATCTTCGTCGATAATTTACTGGGTAGCTTATTTAATAATCCTGACATACAACGTTCCTCAAATTAATCTGGTTGGGCATTTTTAGATAACGAATAAAGCAATACATCTGATTACTACTTGCATCTGATTAATATTAGTACCATAAATGACCCTGCACACAAAATAGTAGTAACGTAACTATCGAAGAGTTGCAAACCCTATGTCTATTGTTTTTATCAATCGTTTTAATATTGAGTGAAGTTATGAATGACAGACCCATTAGCGAGCCTACCAACATTATTTATACGGGTGTCGCAGGTACAGGTAAGACTTATCGATTGTTACAAACTGCCAAACAGTATACCCATTATTTGCCCATCACGGATGGCAATGAGCTGTTGTCACAG
>NZ_JBPYDC010000784.1:0-835 GCF_051847575.1 Psychrobacter sp. 1U2 | reverse complement strand
GCTAATACGCAAACTGGATAGTGGTGATTTGCTATTAGCCTGTAAAAATATGCACCCAAGAGAAGTTGTGCCTATCGTCCAATATTGGATACCTCATATTCGTGTGATTAGCCCTAGTAGTGTTCAAACACAAATGCAAGACCTGCTCAAAGGTTATTTAGAAAAGCTCTAAAAACCCAAACATTAATTATTGAAAGACTTTAAGGTGAAATGATGAGTATTGCGAATAATGGAATGACAAAATTAGCGCTTAATGGTTATAAAGATGATGCTATTAAAATATTGCAAACCCAGATAAGCATGCTCTCAGATATCGAGTCTGACATCTTAAGTAAAGAAGAGGAGTCAAAAAATTATGACTCTAAAAGTGAAGGTATTTTAACCCCGGAGACCTGTAAAGAGTTCAAGCAGGTTCTGAAGGGTGAAGTTCATAAGCTACAAAACTTTGATGTGGTCTTAGCTGTTGTGGGCACAATGAAAGCCGGTAAATCCACTACTATTAACGCTATTGTCGGGCGCGAGATACTACCCAATCGCAATCGTCCAATGACATCCCTCCCTACTTTAATCTGCCATAATAAAGAACAAACAACACCTAAGCTAAATTTTAATAGTCAACCTATTAACAAGTTTTTAGTTGAAGTAAAAAGTGCGCTAAGAGTTTGTAGTATTGAAAATCCAAGTCCAGAAATTGTCGAGCTAATAGAGTTCATTCAAGAAGGCTTTTCATTTAGTGATACCTATAACGGCGAAACTGACATCTTTGATTTTTTACAACGATTGAATGATTTAGTTCGTCTTGCTACTACGATAAATAGTATAGCTGATAATGAGT
>NZ_JBPYDC010000783.1:0-837 GCF_051847575.1 Psychrobacter sp. 1U2 | reverse complement strand
AAGGAGCCAGCAACGACGCCTTACCCACCGAAGGGGAGAAAATACGATACTGTATGCTCACATCGAGTCATAGCTTCTAATGCACAGCTATCGTATTGAAAATCTCAGGTCACAGGACAGATAGGGCTTTTGTTTAAACTGACGTTATGCGTCTGTTTGGCTTATTGCTTTATTTTTTGCTACCCTTTGGAGCAATGTTTGCGCCTTGCAATTTTGCTTCTCTCTACTGTAATGACGCTCATCATCCTCGTACCTTTATAAAAGGCCGATAGCGTATACACAAGGATTTGTTATGACCGATACCAATTCTCAAAACTCCAGCTCTCAAGACAATACTAGCCAAGCTCCTCAGCGCACCCCTCTATATCAGTCTCACGTCGATAGTGATGGTAAGATGGTAGATTTTTCGGGCTGGGAGTTGCCAATTCATTATGGCTCACAAATTGAAGAGCATGAAGCTGTACGTACTGATGCTGGTATGTTTGATGTCTCACATATGGTCGTGACTGATATCAAAGGTCAAGACGCCAAAACATGGTTGCAAAAACTGCTAGCAAACGATGTCAATAAACTAAAAACAGTCGGTAAAGCTTTATACTCTCCTATGCTTAACGAGCAAGGCGGTATCATTGACGATCTCATCGTCTACTTAATAACTGCTGATGAGACTGAATATCGTATCGTATCCAATGCAGGTACTCGTGATAAAAATATCGCTCATTTTAATAAAGTTGCTGACGCTTTCGATATTACGATTACTGAGCGTCCAGAGCTTGCTATGCTTGCCGTCCAAGGGCCAAATGCAGTTGCAAAACTGGCTCAAGCCAAACCGAGCTG
>NZ_JBPYDC010000782.1:0-837 GCF_051847575.1 Psychrobacter sp. 1U2 | reverse complement strand
GCGTTTATTAGATGCTGCGGTAAATAGCGTCAATGCGCCGGTGACATTAAAAACGCGCTTAGGTTTTGAAAATGGACGAGAGAATATTTTGCGCGTGGCGAAGCGAGCAGAGCAAGCAGGCATTGCTGCCATTGCTATTCATGGGCGCACGCGTGAGGATATGTATACCGGTGAAGCGCGTTATGAGCTGATACGAGAAGTCAAAGAGAGTATTAGTATTCCCGTCATTGCCAATGGCGATATCGATAGCGCGCAAAAAGCCCAACAGGTCTATGAGATGACAGGATGTGATGCGGTGATGATAGGACGGGCCGCCCAAGGACAACCGTGGTTATTTCGGGATATTGAGCATTTTTTACGTACTGGTGAGAGCCTTGACGCGCCAAGTGTTAGCGAGATAAAAGACATCGTACTGGCCCATCTACAAGAGTTATATGATTTTTATGGTGAATACTCAGGTTGCCGTATTGCCCGTAAGCATATCGCTTGGTACACCACTGGCATTCCCAACTCTAATGCTTTTCGCCAAGCAATGTATGGCGAGGAAAGTACCGCTGGACAGTTTCGCGTGGTCGAAGATTTTTTGCAAACGCACGAATAACTTAAATAAATGTCATACCAAAAGTATTATCTATAATCCGCATTTTGAGTCTGAGCTTAAGGGTCTAAATCTGGGCTTGGATTTAGATTATCAGAATTTTCATTATAAAGTTTTTGATTCACACGCTGTGCCCCCTGCGGTGATTTTTCTTTTTGCCACGGGAAGCGTCCTTCTAGCTCGACTTGTAGTGATAAGCTTAAAAAAGTTCGAATGAGTACAATAAAACCTAATACTAA
>NZ_JBPYDC010000781.1:0-839 GCF_051847575.1 Psychrobacter sp. 1U2 | reverse complement strand
CTGTTAGTACGATAGACTACAATGCAAAAAGCGTTCAATAATATAAACTGTCTATACCACCCCGCTAAAAATTAACGTTTATCCTCTTTTTTACCAATGTGCTTATTTATAGAGACCAACTATGAGTGACCTTCAAGACCCTAATGATAAGCAAGTGTCTAATTCTACACCTGAGTCTGAGTTGCCGCCTTATCGCAACCCTGATACGGCAAAGCATAAACCCTCAAAAAAGCTTCCTGTGTGGCTATTGCCTGTGCTGGTAGCAGTGCTGGTCATTGGTGTGCTGTTAGGCAAATATTGGGGTGACAATGACTCGACTACGGATGAGTCGACCGTTGTCTCTGGGACACAAAATGATAAGGTGTCCATTGATACCGATAGCGATCAAGCCGTTTTAACGATCGAAACCGTACAGCCGAGTCAAGATAGTGTCGGCAACACGCTAACAGCTGACGGTACGATTAGTGCCAAGGATATTGCCAATGTCAGTGCCAAGGTCAATGGGGTGGCGATTGAGCGTGTATTGGTTGAAGAAGGTGCGCGCGTTAAAGCTGGTCAAGTTTTGGCAATATTCGATACCGACGCGATGGAGCAGCAGGTCTTGCAAGCAGAAGCAGACGTGGCCGAAGCCGAAGCCACGCTTGCCAATGCGAGTGCAGATGCGGCACGTGTGCTACCGCTACTTGATATCGATGCTATCAGTAAACAAGAGGCGGACCGTTACCGTACTTCTGAGATTCGTGCTAGAGCATCCTTGCAAGCCTCAAAAGCGCGCTTAAGCAATCAGCGCCTAAACCTTGAGAATGCCAACGTCGTCGCGCCCGTAAGTGGGGTAATCA
>NZ_JBPYDC010000780.1:0-840 GCF_051847575.1 Psychrobacter sp. 1U2 | reverse complement strand
ACAGTGTACCCAACTGCCCAGCGCTTGACTAGCCTTTACGTTACGGATAACAATCGTAGAAGGTGCAAATTTGTTAAAAACATTGTTATCCCCTATGATGAGTAAGCACTGTTTAATTTTCTCTCTTTTGCTGCTTATTATTTCTTTGTTATCATGAATACAATCTAAAAGACTTGCAGAGTTACTCAGATAAATTTTATGAATCCTCTGTCTGGCAAAGCGTACAATAAGCAAGACATTTTATAGCTACAGTGCACCGACTTTTATTATTTATATTGACTACAGCGCTAGTGGACCGTTTATGACCCAGCATTTTATCGTTATTGGCAATCCTATTGCTCATAGTAAATCCCCGGAGATTCATCAAGTATTTGCCGCGCAAGTGGGTATTGATATTAGCTATCAACGTCAATACTGTCCTGATGATGCCGCAAGCTTCAACGCAGTTGTTGAGGCGTTTTTTAATGGTGGCGGCGTGGGTGCCAATGTGACAGTACCTTTTAAACAACTCGCTTACGCATCTTGTCAATCTCAAGGCGGTCTATCTGAACATGCGCGTATCGCAGGCGCGGTCAATACGTTACTGTTAGTCAGTGATGATTCGTCAAAAGATAAGACGCTATATGGTGATAATACCGACGGTCAAGGTTTGGTCAATCATATGATGAGCTTAGATTGGCCGCTTACAAACGCTCGTGTCGCTATCATTGGCGCAGGCGGCGCGGCGCAGGTAGTCGCGTATAAGTGCGCCATGTATAACGACGTACTCGGCGAGATTCATATGGCCTCGCGTACTAAGGCCAAGTGTGATGAGATAGCGCAAAGCGTCCATGACAAAGG
>NZ_JBPYDC010000779.1:0-840 GCF_051847575.1 Psychrobacter sp. 1U2 | reverse complement strand
TAATGATTTATTCAGTTTTCATAGAATGACTAGCCAATACAATAGCTTCAAGTTTATCTTCATGCTATTGAACCATTATCCAAATAACACCAAATCTTTGTTCCAAACTATAGTTTATTAGTATACAATATATTCGCATATGTGATTATATAGTAACTTTCGGTAAGCATTGATTACTACTTTCTAATTACTTACTCATCTTATCAATGACAACTTATCGGTAATTAATTATGAATTACAGAGCAGATATACAGATCCTTAGAGGTATTTCCGTTGTACTTGTTGTGTTATTCCATCTTGGCTTTAGCTCAATAAAAAGTGGCTTTCTAGGTGTTGATGTATTCTTTGTTATTAGCGGCTTTCTAATGGCTATCTTATATAAAAAGGATGATATAACAGGTTTTTATTTAAGAAGAGCTAAACGATTGCTACCAGCTTATTACGCTACAATCTTTTTCACTTTAATATTTTCCTATTTTTTGACTACTCCAAATGAAACTGTTCAAGTCAGTAAACAGGCACTATATGCAGTTCCTTTTTTATCCAACATAGGTTTTTGGTTCCAAGACTCTTATTTTAGCAATTCTCATTTCAATCCTTTACTACACCTTTGGTCATTAGGGGTTGAAATACAGTTCTACTTAATAGTACCACTGCTGTACTGGTTCTTTACAAAGCTAAAAATTAACTATTGGCTCACGATGATAGTGAGCTTAGCTTTATGTTTTATTATGGTCGAATTTTCGCCTAAAACGTCGTTTTTTCTTGTTCCCTTTAGGCTTTGGGAGTTCTTAATTGGGTATGGCGCTGCTCACTTCCTAACCAACCAAGGCAATGTAA
>NZ_JBPYDC010000778.1:0-840 GCF_051847575.1 Psychrobacter sp. 1U2 | reverse complement strand
TCAGCCACAGTCTGAGACCGTATGGCGTCAGGCAAACAAATACCAAGTGCCACGTTTGGCATTCGTTAACAAAATGGATCGCGTTGGCGCTGATTTTTATCGTGTTATCGAGCAAATCAAAACTCGTCTAGGTGGTAAGCCTGTACCGTTGGTTATCCCAATTGGTAAAGAAGACGATTTTGAAGGTGTTGTCGATCTTGTAACTATGAAAGCTATTTACTGGGATGAAGCCTCTCAGGGTATGGAATACGACGAGCGCGATATTCCAGCGGAACTACAAGACAAAGCAGAGGAGTACCGCGAGTATCTAGTAGAAAACGCTGCTGAAGCATCAGAAGAATTAATGAATGAATATCTGGAAAATGGCGAATTGACTCAAGAGCAAATTCACGGCGCGCTTCGTCAATTGACCATCGACAATGAAATCATTCCATTACTTTGTGGTACTGCTTTCAAAAACAAAGGCGTACAAAAGATGCTAGATGCGGTTATTCAGTATCTACCAGCTCCAATGGATGTACCAGCTATTCGTGGTATTCTTGACGACAAAGATGAGACTGAAGGTACGCGTGAAGCTTCTGATGAAGCACCATTCTCAGCACTAGCATTTAAGATCATGAACGACAAGTTCGTTGGTAACTTAACATTCGTACGTGTTTATTCTGGCGTTATCAAGCAGGGCAGCAGTGTTTATAACCCTGTTAAGATGAAGCGTGAGCGTGTAGGCCGTATTGTTCAAATGATGGCAGATTCACAGCAAGAGCTAGAAGAGATTCGTACCGGTGATATCGCAGCTCTAGTTGGTATGAAAGACGTAGGTACTGGTGATACGTTATGTGA
>NZ_JBPYDC010000777.1:0-840 GCF_051847575.1 Psychrobacter sp. 1U2 | reverse complement strand
GTAGACTTCCCAGCGCCATTAGGGCCAATCAGAGCAATCACCTGTGCTGTTGGTAAGGTCAACGTAATGTCATGCAAGATCTGTTGTTTACCGATATGGTGAGAGATATTATTCAGTTTAATCATAATCGTCTTATTTTAAAAAATCTTAGGGTTTTCTTGATGAATCGTATTAACTAAATGAATAGTGTCAGCTAAATAGTCATAAAGAACGACGTTGAGACATAAATATCAATGCCAAAAACATCAATCCGCCCGCTAGCTCTATCACTACGGACAACACGCCAGCCATACCGAGCAGTTGCTCAAATATCGTTTGACCCAATACCAAGCAAATCATGGCGATCAGACTGACGAGTATCAGCCGCTCACTATGATACATATGACGCGCCAAACGGTTGGTCAAGGCGCAGACCAGTAGCCCAAAGAAAGTCACCGGACCCACTAGCGCGGTGGCGGTGGCGACCAATACAGCGATGACGATTAACAGTCCAAATGCCAAGCGTTGATAATTGATGCCAAGGTTAATGGCCTGCGATTTACCGAGCATCAACACATCACACTGGTAACGACAGCGCCAGACAAACAGAGCGCTTATCACGCAGATAACCATACTGATGCCCAGTAGCTGCGGATTGACGGTATTGAATTGCGCGTAACTTGCCGACTGTACCACCACAAAGTCATCGGGATTAATCAGCCTCGCAATTAAAGCTGATAAGCTACGAAACAGCACGCCAAAGATTACGCCCACTAGTATCAGTCGCGTCAAATCCTGACTGCTTTTAGAAAACAGCAGCTTAAATAACAATAAGGAGGCGCCAAACATCAAAACGATCTC
>NZ_JBPYDC010000776.1:0-841 GCF_051847575.1 Psychrobacter sp. 1U2 | reverse complement strand
ACCAACAAAAACCGCTCATAACTTGAATCATGAGCGGTTTTGATTAAACATGCGTTGAAAAAACTTTAAACCAGTATTAACGCAATAATTGGGAATATCAAAAAATATCCAAAGACGGCCAAAATTGCGTACTTGGTTTCGATACCTTTACCATTAAACTGCATTCTAGCCAGCGTATCGCCAAGCTTCAAAATCGAGATACTATAAAAATAAAAGGCAAATAAGAGAAGTACAATGCTAATAGTAAATATCGCGATGGAAGATAGCGCGCCAAAGAGGACAACCGTTCCTGGGAATAAAATCTCACCTTTGATAATTAGGACCAATAAAACGATCGCGGCACCTGATGCAGAGGCATGGAAAAATATAATATCGTGTAAGGTGGCATCAGCTTTATAAAAGCTGGTTTCGATATTTAGCTTATCGCTACTCAGTGCCCTTGGCATCGAGTCTCTATCAACGATTGATTTATGACCCTTTATATTACTCATGGTCACAAGAAAGGTGAAAAATGTCAGGGCGACCCAAAAGACTACATGTATATTTATCATCATTATTATTCCTAAATCCACTAAAACATGATTTAAAAATATCTTGTACACCGACCCAATTCAATAATCTGCTTCTATTTGTTTAAACCTAACTTTTGGAGAAGTCAGTGCGCTTACATTTATACTATCAGCCTTATCGCTTTGATTTGTAATAAAATGTCTAAGACTTAATTTTGCTGTACTGATGCTATATTCCGTCCTAAATAAAATAAGTATAAATATCATAACGCGCTACTGGAACAAATTTTTCTTTGCTTGCTGTGCCTACGCAGACAGAGGCTGCAAAAAAT
>NZ_JBPYDC010000775.1:0-841 GCF_051847575.1 Psychrobacter sp. 1U2 | reverse complement strand
CCCCTCAGTTTGCGCATTGGCTCAGTGAAAACGGCTTTTATACTCAAACGCAAAACAGTATCAAATGGTCAGATAAACCATCCTCTCTACTTTCTGGAATTATGTGAGACTGATAAAACTAGATTTATGAGATATAGCAGTTGTGAACTATGGTTCTAAACTATAAAGGAGGAGCACATGCCTACTAATGATTCACAAATGAATGATTCGCAAATTCAGCAGTCAAACGTTAACACTGACAAGCTGCCAGTTAATGGCAGTCGCTCTGAAACTAGAGACTTTGAAAATAAAAGTTCTAAAACTGATGACTTTGAAACTGATGGTTCTAAAACTGGCGAATTTGAAGCCAGCAAATCTGCTACTGATAAGCAAAATGAATTGGTTCATCTGGATCCTTGGCAGAAACTAAAAGAATATACAGACTCTAGAATCGCGCTAGGACGAGTTGGCTGTAGTATTCCTACCAAGCCTTTATTAAAGTTTCAGCTTGATCATGCCGAAGCCAAAGATGCAGTACTACAAGATTTGGATATCGAACGCTTAGTTAATGATTTATCTACACAATGTCATCTAACTTTTAAAGATATGGACACAGAAGTTGAGGCAGAAGATTCAAAGAAAAGTGACGAACAATCTCTAGATCAATCAGATGAGGTTTGGGAACTATTCAAAGTAATGAGTCAGGCAGAAAACAAATCTGACTATCTTAAACGTCCAGATTGGGGAAGGCTATTAAACACTGAATCTTCTGAAAAATTAGAGTACTTTTTAGAGCAATCAGGCACGGATAAATCTTATGATGTCATCATAGTGATGGGAGATGGTCTGTCAGCACGGGCGC
>NZ_JBPYDC010000774.1:0-843 GCF_051847575.1 Psychrobacter sp. 1U2 | reverse complement strand
AAACGTGCAGATGGGATTCTTACAGGCGGTCAGTACAGTATCTGCAGGTATAGAAGTCAAAAAAAACGTCGCTCAAGGGGCTTATGCGCCTACTGCTGTACAAAATACTCAAGCCGTACCATTACAGATTATGCCTTTGTATAATCAAACTGAGGGTTATGGTGCTTATGTGGTACCAGCAGTGTCTATTATTATTTTACAACAGACTTTATTGATAGCCACGGCAATGCTGATTAGTACTTGGTACGAGCAGCGTCGTCATAGTACCAGTATTCGCGGCTGGCTCGGCCGGATTGCAGCCATGAGTATACTTAGCTTTACAGTTGGCTGCTTTTATTATGGCTGGACCTTTGAGCTGCATCATTATCCGCGCGGACAAAACATGCTTGGTAGTTTGCTATTTCTGATGATTTTTTGTCCGACAGTAGCGACGCTTGGTTGTGTGTTTGGCTTGTGGTTTCGCTTGCGTGAACGCAGTATGCAAATCTTGATTTTCAGCTCACTGCCGATGTTTTTTATGAGTGGTTATCCTTGGCCTGCTAATCAGTTGCCAGAAATACTACAAATTTTACGTTGGCTAATACCTACTACCCCTGCGATCAATACTTCAGTACAGCTCAATCAGATGGGCGCCAGCCTCTCGCAAGTCGCTATAGGGTTTTATGCCTTGTTTGGTTTATGGCTGTTTTACTTTATCTTGCTTCTATTTATGCGTAAGCGCACACAATCAAAACAATCTACTTTTAAATGCCCTTGACCCAAAAGTATTTAATGAAGCAATACTCATTTAGAAAAACAAAGTTAAAAACACTTTGCCAAAAAAAACACTTGTTACATCAATAA
>NZ_JBPYDC010000773.1:0-844 GCF_051847575.1 Psychrobacter sp. 1U2 | reverse complement strand
TATCTATTAGCAGTCAATACAAAGAGAAGATAATAAGTCGGTTCTACTAATGCCAATTACTATAGCAGCTTGCTATGATTATAAAAGCAGGTTCTGTGAGCGCTAAAGCCACAGTAAGATAAATAATATATAGAAGATTATGAATCAGGGGTCAGTCTCAACACTTGATAAAAACAATGTATTTATTTAAATTTGCTTACATTCATTATCAAAGTCCATACTAGGCGACAGAGGGTTTGTGTCTTATGCTGAAGCATAAAAACCTGTATATAAAAATACTCACAAACAAGCCAATCGCTTTTTGCTTATAAACAACTATAGTTAATTGACTACATCAGACAAGGACGCTTCTATGCCACATATACAAATCAACAATGCCGATATTTATTACGAGGACAGTGCACCCAACGATCAGAATAAACCGGTCATGGTATTCGCTCATGGTCTGCTGTGGAGCTCACGAATGTATGATAAGCAGGTCGCTTATTTCAAAGAAGATTATCGCTGTATTGCTTTTGATTTTCGCGGGCAGGGACAGTCGCAGGTCACCAAAACTGGTTATGATATGGACTCTTTAACTGATGATACCATTGCGCTACTGGACACTCTTGATATTGATAGTTGCCACTTCGTAGGCTTGTCAATGGGTGGGTTTATTGGGCAACGAATCGCTATAAACCGTCCAGAACTTCTGTCCTCTTTGATACTACTTGAGACATCATCTGATCCTGAAGATCCCAAAAATGTCCCGCAGTACCGTAAACTCATTACCGCGATCCGATGGTTAGGGATGAAACGAGTCAGTAAAAAAGCGTTGCCTATTATGTTTGGCAGTAGTTTTTTG
>NZ_JBPYDC010000772.1:0-844 GCF_051847575.1 Psychrobacter sp. 1U2 | reverse complement strand
CCTATCAATCCTGAAACCGGCAAACTAATCGATGGTGATATAAAAGCGCAGACCAAACAGTGCTTAGAAAATATCAAAGCCATTGTAGAAAGTATCGATCATGTTATGGACGATGTGGTAAAAATGACCATCCAACTTACAGACATCACGGATATCGATGCGGTAAATGATATTTATAAGACCTTCTTCAATAACGACTTGCCAGCCAGAACAGTGATTGGTGTTGCCGCTATTCCTATGGATGCTTTGATACAGATTGACACTGTCATATCTAATGCCGAGGGTACGCCACCAGCTTGAGAATAGTAATTGTTGATAACAGGACTTTTTAAGAAAAAAGTGCCAGTCATTTCAACGACGGGCACTTTTTTTAGATCTTCCTAGTAATATGAAGAGGGTTTATTTAGAAAAAATGTTATTTAAAAAGGCGAGCTGTTTGAAAAGAGAACGGTTTAAAAAATAATATGATGGCTTTTATAGTCGGCAAGTAACGCTGTATTTACGATCGTTTACTGAGCGGATACTCAGGACGCCAACATTGGCTTTAGTCTGCCATTCGTAGCTGGCTTTAGAGCTTGACTCCTTAACATAACGAGCACCAGAACCTGATACTGCTCGTTTAAGATTAACTCTTTTATTGCGTAAGCCAAGCTTAGGAAGGGTCAAGCTTAAGTTAGCGAATTTGCCATTCGCTGAATAAATAGCAGTCACCTTACTATTATCTTCACAGCTAAAAGCATAAGATTTTTGTATTTGAGGCTTATGCCCACTATGGCCATTATTTATTGGTGCATTAGTCGCACATGCTGCTAATAATAAAATAGTAGGGGTTACAACCAGTAAT
>NZ_JBPYDC010000771.1:0-845 GCF_051847575.1 Psychrobacter sp. 1U2 | reverse complement strand
CCCAGCAATGAGGACGGTATCAGTCAAAACATCGGTCCGGTGCGCTACCAACAAGTTCTGCATGACCGTGTCGACGCGCCTATCCTAGCCCTCAGTGAGCAGATCAGTAGCCAACCAAACACGATTACAATGCAGCGCTTTAATAGCGCTAGCGTGGCGCACCCAACTCAGTCAGCGGATGTTGCTGTTGGTCAAAGTGATAACGAAGAGAGTCATCAAGGAGGACAAAACGCCCTAACCTTAGACACTCCAGCCGCCTTTGCTCCTGTGACAAATACTGAGTCTATCGATGACGCTACTATCATGGCAAACAGTCACCACAGTCGCTACAGCGTTTACCATGCGCTTGCTCATTGTACTGATTTAAACATTGCGGACACCTTTACCCTAGTGGGTCATAGCCATCTTAATCAGCATTACCGTGCCACTCATATCGTGCATTTAGCACGCAATAGCCTCGCTCATGTAACAGGGTTGACCAATAGCCGTCGTCATCACGAGCGTCATGCCTCCAGTCTAGAAGCAGGTATTCATTTAACCCAGCTCAGGCTAATCACCACCGACACCCCTTGGGTCGGTCCTTTGTATAGCAGACAAGTACTCCCTCCGATGACAGGGATCGCAGATAGCCAGTCTGATACGGACAGTCGCAATCATATGACGCCGACACGCAACTATTTATTAGATAGCCCTGCTCAATCTATCAATCGATTAGAAGCCCAAGCAGGAAGCAATTATGGCAGCCACTTCAACCACAGAGAAGATGATCAAACCCTAATCCAGTCCATCGGTGATAGCGAGCATCTGATTAATACCGGTAGCTTACTGTCTAATAGTCGTCCCAG
>NZ_JBPYDC010000770.1:0-845 GCF_051847575.1 Psychrobacter sp. 1U2 | reverse complement strand
TGTACTGCTTGTACAGTAGATAAATGCATATCCGTAATCTGTAGTACATTTACCTGACCATCTGGGCTGCTGATTTCACGAGCAGGATAACTTGGCATAAGGTCGATCCCTTTACGTCAAGACAATTAAAGCCTAAGAAAACCACTATAAAGAATAATAATGCAAACTTATAGCACAAAAGTTATGTAATCTCTAGCTTTAAATGCCAGACAAGGTTCATAAGTTATTAACGAATAATGTCAAAAAATTCCGTTGCTTAAAACCACTTTTTAAATTAATACCATTTAGTGAAACTAAGTACGTATTTTGGTCGCTATCTTGGTGGTTAATAGAGCCATAAAAAACAAGACCGCCAATACTAAAACTATAGCAAGCCCCGTCTGTATATCAAGCCAAATACTGCTCCAAACACCTAGCGTCACGCCGACTTGCGCTATGATGAGTGCAAAAATGACCATCTGTTTGGGAGCTGTTGACCATAAACGTGCCGTTAAAGCGGGCAGCACTAGCAGGCCACTGATCAATAAACTGCCTACTGCTTGTAATGCAATGGCACAAAAACCCGCCAATACACCCATAAAGAACAGGCGCTGTTTTGTCGGATCAACCCCTTGAATGCGGGCAAGAGCTTCATGAGTGGCAAGTTTTATTTGAGCAGGCCATATATAGGCCAAAAATACCAATCCTACTAACACACTACCAGCAATTAATGGCAAATCAGCCCAATCAAGTTCAAGTAAATTGCCAAACAAAAATCCTAAGACATTTGCTTGCTGATCAGTAAGCTGAGTTAAGGTTAATAGCCCTAAACACAATAAAGACACTGCTACTACTGCCAGCACCGC
>NZ_JBPYDC010000769.1:0-845 GCF_051847575.1 Psychrobacter sp. 1U2 | reverse complement strand
TATCATGAATTATTTAAAAAGCTGTAAAACCACAAATAACACATAATAAGGATAATAATATGAGTACCAAAACTTATAAAATTCGTACCGCAGGCAAAGCCAATATTCCCGTATTAGGACTTGGTACCTGGCAATCAACAGGACAAGACTGTATTGATGTCGTCAGTCAAGCACTAAAAATGGGTTATGAGCATATTGATACTGCGCAAGCTTATGATAATGAAGTCGAAGTCGGAAAAGGTATCAAACAATCAGGCGTGGCTCGTGATAAGTTCTTTTTGACCACGAAGATTTTCCCTGATGATATGAAGTTTGAGCCAGAAAAGTTAATCGCAGCGGCCAAACGTTCTTTAGAAAATCTCGATACCGATTATGTCGACCTATTGCTATTACACTGGCCAGATTCCCGTGTACCGTTATCTGAGACCATTCCTGCATTGTGCGAGTTGCAAAAACAAGGCTTAACACGCAATATCGGCGTCTCTAACTTTAATATCGCCAATATTATTGAAGCAAAGAAACATGCTGATGTCCCTATTGTCGTCAACCAAGTCGAGTTTCATCCATTTATCAAACAAAACACCTTGCAGTCTTTTTTGAATAATCACCATATTTTATTGGAAGCTTACTCACCACTCGCACGCGGTGACGTGTTTAATAATGACGTTATCAAAGAGATTGCAGACAAGCATAACGTGACCCCAGCCCAAATATCATTGGCTTGGATACTATCGGATAAAGACCGTGTGGCTATTCCAAAGACTTCTAATCCTGATCATTTACAAGGTAACTTGGATGCTATCGAAGTCCAGCTTAGCGCCGATGAATTAGAAAAAATTGGCAAC
>NZ_JBPYDC010000768.1:0-845 GCF_051847575.1 Psychrobacter sp. 1U2 | reverse complement strand
CATCGAATGCTGGTAGCTGTTTGCTGGTAATGCTGCCGCGCGTACTGGCGTACGGATTATCTGGCTGCATGACAGGGCGTACTGTAGTCGGCTGCTCGTTAGCATGATTATAAGGCTGCTGGATATTTTGTTTTGAATGATCCGTCATGCGACACTCCTCGTTTTGACTATAGTATGGTTAACTGTTGTAGAGTTAACCGCTAACGACGCAAACATCGATTAGTAATTTATTTTAGTAGCACGTTTTGTACTCATTTTATCCAAAACGACGATAGATAAAAGGATTGTTTATCGCGTTATTTACAGATAAGTGGACAGTCGCTAGTATAACAAATCCTTACTCGCAGTGGGGAGCTTAATGGATTTTTTAGTATGTTAAATATTGCTTATTTTTTTTGATAAAAAAACCCTAGAATTCATCTAAGGTCTTTTTTATTCGGTTAAATTTGGGTGATATTTATTCTCTTAATTGAATCGCATTACCTACGGCCTGATTGTTGATCTCAGTTTTGCTAAAAGGCATGCGTATCCAGTCCTTAGCAGAGTAACGACGCGTTTGATCACGATGATAAGGTCGCGTCGTATCTGAAGCTTGTGAATAACCTAATAGCGCCTCTACAACGGGACCTTTACTATCAAAGGTTACCGCTTGCATATAAGTGGGGCCGTGGGTGATTGGCCCATATGTGCCATCGTCGTTTTGACTTGAGCTTGCGACATTGAAGATGCCTTCGCCTCCGAAGCCACCATGCATTGAGATTTTCTCACCGTTTGTGCCTTCATCAATGACGAACTGTAAATCGGCAAGCGTGGCATCAAGTGCAATATTTTTACTATTGTAATAG
>NZ_JBPYDC010000767.1:0-846 GCF_051847575.1 Psychrobacter sp. 1U2 | reverse complement strand
ATGCCCGTAATCACGCAAAAACACACTTTCAGGATTAATTACCTGTTGGCGCTGTAGCCATTGCTTATCGACGATATCTGCCCAAAAAAGCTGCGATGGATTGTAATGCAACAAGGTAATATCGAGATGTTTTGACAAGCGCTGTAAAAAATCTAGCTCGTTTTGCGGCAATTGCTGAATCGTAAAAATATGCAATTGAGTCGGCAAGATCGACTTAATATCGACGCCTGTCTCACTGCTATCCTTTGTCATAACCTCCCAAAACCGGCGCTCAATAGAAGAGCGATGCTCATATACAGAGGCAAATAATAACCGCCATAGATGTCGCTGCGCCGCCTCTAGCTCTACATAATGCGCAACTAACCATTCAGGTGTCATGCCAGCGTATTTATCAAACTCTAACGTCAGCTTATCCTTTTCAGCAACCAACGTCTCCACGTCTAGCGCTTTACCTTCAGACCATAAGGTCAACCATTCCTCACGGTGATTCAGATAGCGACCAAATACTCGCGAAAAATCAGTCGCAAGCGACCATAGCCGAACATCTTGCTGACTGCGATCAGCCTCATCGTCTATTAAAGCTAATAGCAACGGATAGAGCGGATGCTTATCGTCCGTCATAATCTGCGTTTGATAATAGGTAAAGTAACCGAACAGGCGCCACTGCATCACCGAGCCAGTCAGTACTGCCACCTCTGGCACGGTAATAATTTCTTGCGTGCGCTGATTATTCTCCAACCAAGTATTGTGCTCAGACAACAATTTTTGCATCAATGTCCACTGATACTGACCCCAAAATGTCGTCGTGACTAACGTGCTGATACCCGCTTGGCTTGCAATAGACTT
>NZ_JBPYDC010000766.1:0-846 GCF_051847575.1 Psychrobacter sp. 1U2 | reverse complement strand
CAGTTTTTGGTAATGTCTGCATTGATGCTGGCGTTTGGGTATCTGGTACCATAATCAATGGTGGCGGCGCACCACGTCTGACCGTTAGGGGTTTAGCGTTAGAGTTTGACACTACCGGCAAGTTTGGTTTTGGCGCACCTGATACCACTCGTTTGGACTGTTTAATTGGTACGTTATTATTACCAAGAGGCATCAGTAGAGTCTTAGGAATGACATTGCGTTGGCCATTATCATTTATTGCTAGTACGACATCTGCAAATGGCATTGTTACAGGCTGTGATGTCTGGATAAGTAATTGACCTGCGGTGGCAGAAGTCGGTACAAACCGTACAGCCATAGATGCTGTAGGGGTCAGCCCCATTTGCTGATAAATCACAGGACTTGCAATACTAGCGGCAAAATCTTTAGCATCGATGTCGGTGACCGTAATACTGGCAGTCAAAGGTTCATGCTGAGCAGAGGTAATGGTTGTTTTACCCATAGTGGCTGCTTGAGCAACAGGTAACCACGCAATAGAGCTCACAGAACAAAGGAGTGCTACTGACACCGCGTGATGAATATTGGTCAATCGATGAGGTAAATGCCAAGACATGCGCAGCCCTTTTTATTATGACTTATTGAGAAATGACTTACGAAAATAGCCAAATACAATTATGTTTATCGCAATGTATTAGGTACTCGTATCGCTTTAATTAAATAATATTTAACACCCTGCTAATGTACTTTTTTATCCAATAACATCGCATCCCCATAACTAAAAAAGCGATATCGATGGCTAATTGCATGTTGGTAAGCTTGTTCAATAGCTGCTTTACCTGAAAATGCGGATACAAGCATTAATAAGGT
>NZ_JBPYDC010000765.1:0-847 GCF_051847575.1 Psychrobacter sp. 1U2 | reverse complement strand
AAAAACCGATGAGGTGTCGTCAAAAACAATGCAGAGCAATTTTCAGGACGGTCTATACTTTATCGGTGAGGTGCTTGATGTCACGGGCTGGCTTGGCGGCTATAACTTTCAATGGGCCTGGGCAAGCGGTTTTGTCTGCGGCGAAGTCGTTTAACCATTAATACAAGCTCAAAAAAAGCCGCCCTACTATGACAGTAAGGCGGCTTTTTATTATATTAACATGTAAAACTAAGCGTACACTTACGCTTGTTTTTGCTCCAAATACGGATAATCGGTATAACCCTCAGCACCGCCACCATAGAAGGTTTGTGGATGCTGTTCATTGAGCGGCGCATCTTGACGAATACGCTCAGGCAAATCAGGGTTTGCAATGAAATCACGACCAAACGCAACCGCGTCAATATAGCCTTCACGGACATTTCTTTCTGCTTTTTCGGCCGTATAGCCACCCGCTGCAATGATCGTATTGTCAAAGGCATCACGAATACGCTGGCGGAAACCGTCATTATATGGCGTGCCTCCTGCCCAATCAGGCTCAGAGAGATGAAGATACATCAAACCGCGTTTATTGATTTGCTCAATGAGCCAGATGTTATCATCTTCATCATAGCCGGCTTCTACGGCGTTAAACGTGCCCTGTGGCGAGAGTCGAATACCGACGTGATCGTTGTCCCACTCATCGACACAAGCATCGATGACATCAAGGGTTAAGCGCGCGCGGTTTTCACGACTGCCGCCGTATTCGTCATCACGCTTGTTGGTTTGTTCAACCCAGAATTGATGCAACAGATAACCATGGGCACCATGAACCTCTACGCCGTCAAATCCTGCTTCTCGTGCCGTCTTG
>NZ_JBPYDC010000764.1:0-847 GCF_051847575.1 Psychrobacter sp. 1U2 | reverse complement strand
CGGCCAGTATAAACAGAGCTGCTGATGCTGGAACACCAACCAAAATGATTAGCCGCGCTGCCCAATCAATGGTCTTTTTAAAGCTAACATCATCTTTTTGCGCCTCACTTTTTGACAAGCTTGGCAGAATAACCGTACCGATAGCGACACCGATTAGTCCTAGTGGTAGCTCGCTCATACGTTCGGCAGCATACAACCAAGAGACTGAACCACCAATCATAAGAGAGGCGAAGACAGTATTGAGCAGCAGATTAATCTGAGTGACAGAGACGCCAAAGATAGCCGGCAGCATAAGTTTTAAGATGCGTCTAACGCCTTCGTGTTTGAAATCAACTTTAGGTGCGACCAGCAGTTTTTGTTGCCATAGCTGTGGCAGCTGTATTAAAAACTGCAACAAACCAGCGATAGCGACCGCATAACCGAGCGCCATAATCGGCGTATCGAACATTGGAGCAAATATTAGCGCAGCGCCAATCATACATAAGTTTAATAATACTGGTGCAAAGGCTGGCGCAGCAAAACGCCCGTAACTTTGCAAGATACCGCTGGCAAAAGCGGTCATAGAAATAAACAGTAAGTAAGGGAAGGTAAGACGGAGCAGCTCAGCGGTAATGGCAAATTTGTCGGGCTGATCGGCAAAGCCAGGCGCAAATAATGTCACCACCCAAGGCGCGATTAAAATGACAACGACTGTCAGCATGGATAAAACTAGCAACAGCGCCCCTGAGGTACGACTGACTAAAACCTGTACCTGTTGCAGACTGTATTTTTCTTTATATTCGGACAGTACAGGAACGAAAGCTTGGCTAAACGCACCTTCCGCAAACAGACGCCGCAAAAAGTTTGG
>NZ_JBPYDC010000763.1:0-847 GCF_051847575.1 Psychrobacter sp. 1U2 | reverse complement strand
CGTTCGGTACATCAACGCCGACTTCGATGACCGTTGTAGCAATCAACAAATCAAGGCTGCCCGCTTTAAACTCTTGCATGATGGCTTGTTTATCAGCGGACTTCATCTTGCCATGTACAAGGCCAATACGAATATCCAAACGCTCATGTAAGTCCTCATAAGTCGCCTCGGCGGCTTGCGCATCGAGTACGCTCGACTCTTCTACCAAGGAGCACACCCAGTACGCTTGCCTACCTGCCTCACAATTAATCGCGATGCGTTCGATCACTTCATCGCGGCGGTTGCGATCAATGGTCACTGTCGTAATGGGCGTACGTCCAGGTGGTAACTCATCGATAATTGAGGTGTCCATGTCGCCATAGACACTCATCGCGAGCGTACGCGGAATAGGCGTTGCGGTCATAATAAGCTGATGCGGCGTACTATTCGCCACACCTTTATTGGTCAAGGCCATGCGCTGCTCAACCCCAAAACGATGCTGCTCATCAATAATGACTAAGCCCAATTTGGCAAATTGTACCTGCTCTTGAAATAAGGCATGAGTACCGACCACCACTTGCACCGTATTTTCGCTCACGGCTTCTAACGCTTCGCGGCGCTGCTTTGCGGTTTGTTTGCCAGCCAGCCAACCGACTTCGATACCCAACGGCTCAAACCACTGTTTAAAGTTTAACAAGTGCTGTTCTGCTAAAATCTCAGTCGGTGCCATGACCGCCACCTGCCAGCCGCTATCAAGCGCGTAGCCCGCTGCGCCTGCTGCGACTAAAGTTTTACCTGCACCTACATCACCCTGCACCAATCGCAGCATTGGAATAGAAGTCGCCATATCAGTGGTAATATCTTTCAT
>NZ_JBPYDC010000762.1:0-847 GCF_051847575.1 Psychrobacter sp. 1U2 | reverse complement strand
GGATGTCAGGATCAAAACCTGATGCCTTACCAACTTGGCTATACCCCTATTGTGGCGACCTATTATAAGTAAATTTTGAGATTTTGCAAGTCATTTATGTTCTTTTCTGCCTTTTATTCGTAAAAAGTAAACTCTAAGGTAGTTTTGGCAATTCAGTAATGAAAAGCAATCATAGTCGTTGTCCATAGTTGTTTTAACAAAGCCGCATTCATACACATGTCTTACTCAATACCATAAAGAAAATAAGGTAATATAGATAGCACTACCAGCACGTACGGAATAAGGAAAGTGATATGACTTATCTTCTAACCAAGCACAGTAACAATCACATTGAATTAACCATTAATGGCAAAATACATAGTGATGATATGAATCGTCTACTTGATGAATGGGTGCAGGCAACGGTGTCTATGGTTCAGGCTGACCCAAATACTGAACTACAAAACGCCACTTTGCTCTATCGCATTGATAGCTTTGCCATGCCATCTTTTTCAGCAGTAATGGATGAGATGAGACGTATGCCTGAGTTATGGGCAACCATGAAGTATTTTGGCAAGATGGCAGTTATCAGTGAGCAGCAATGGCTACAAAAGGTTGCTGAAATTGAAGGTTGGATGATACCAAATTTGGATATCAAAGGCTTTAACCCTGACAAAGAGTCAGCTGCTAAGGTTTGGCTAGGACTGCAAGGTTAGCGTGTAGGTTGAGCTTGAATAAGTATGTCTTGCACACACCATTTTCAATGATCCGTATCTTTTCGGTGTGTAAGACGCATTCTATACAAGTTTGTGTAGGGTGCGCCCAGTGCACTGATATTGAGTTAAGACAACTATAAATGGTACGCTAG
>NZ_JBPYDC010000761.1:0-849 GCF_051847575.1 Psychrobacter sp. 1U2 | reverse complement strand
AGTTTCGTGATTTTCTTGATCGTGCTACTTTAAAAGCACCTATATTTGGCAATATTGCTTACCAGGCTGTCATCGCCCGTTTCGCGCGCACGCTGTCTACTACCTTTGCGGCTGGTGTACCATTGATTGATGCTTTAGACTCTACTGCAGGTGCCGCCAATAATGTGGTGTTTTACGATGCTATTCAACAGATCAAAAACGATGTATCAACCGGTCAACAATTGCAGTTTTCGATACGCACGACTAACCTGTTCCCAAGCTTAGCGATCCAAATGGTCGGTATTGGTGAAGAATCAGGCAGCTTAGAAGAGATGCTTGACAAGGTAGCCGTATATTATGAAAACGAAGTCGATAATGCCGTTGATGGTTTGACCAGCTTGATGGAGCCATTGATCATGGCGGTACTAGGGGTTTTAGTAGGTGGTTTGGTCATTGCCATGTACTTACCAATCTTCCAGATGGGTTCAGTAGTAGGGTAGCAAATTGATGCAATTGTTAGAATTATTACAAAGTAATATGACCTTGGCGCTCGTTGTATTTGCAATATTAGGGCTATGTATAGGCAGTTTTTTGAATGTCGTGATTCATCGCATACCGCTGATGATGATTTATAGCTGGCGACAAGAATGCAGCCAGTTTATGTCTCAGCAAGTAGATATGCCGCATGAGCATACTAAGGCCTTAACGGACATTACGGCGACAGATACGCCCATTACTTTGAGTAGACCAGCATCGCGCTGTCCTCACTGTGCGCATCAAATAAAATGGTATGAGAATATACCCTTAGTAAGTTGGCTTGTACTACGTGGTCGTTGCTCTGATTGCAGCGCAGCGATTGGTATACGTTAT
>NZ_JBPYDC010000760.1:0-849 GCF_051847575.1 Psychrobacter sp. 1U2 | reverse complement strand
CTGCACGGCATGACACGTACTACAGCGCGTATGCACGACAGCCATGATAGCATCGTCAGCTGAGGCGGTAACTGGTACAGTTTCAGCAGCGCTACTATCATTAGCACTGTCAGTAGTACTGGTCGTGTCAACGGCTGCAGCATTTTCTACTTCAGTATCTGTACTAGCAGTCGGTGGCGTGCTGTCAGTCACTGCAGGTGCAGCAGCGACTGGAGCTGTAGCAGCAGGCAATGGCTTAATTGGGGCTGGACGCATCCAAATAATTAATAATAACGTTAATAGCGCAGGAATCCATAAGAATTTTGTTTGAGTATTACCTAAATGCTTTTGGTTAAAATAGTGTCTTACAAGGGCTGTGATAATACCTACAAATACTAAGATTAACCAACCATGCTCATGAGAATACATCATCGGATAGTGGTTACTAATCATGGTAAAAATAAGCGGTAAGGTAAAATAGTTGTTCATCAGTGAACGGTTTTTTGCTTGTAGAGCTAGATCAGCAACTTCTTTACCTGGTTTTTCACCGCGCCGCACACAATCTACAAGTGCTCGCTGAGCTGGCATGATGCCAAAGAATACGTTACCTGCCATCACAGTACCTAAAATGGCACCAATATGAATAAAGGACGCGCGATCGCTGAACAGCTGATACGAACCCCACGTTGCAATAATTAATAAGGTAAAGATAGTCGAGCTAAATACAAAGGCATTTTTGCCTAGATGACTGCGAACAATCACTTCATAAATAAAGTAACTGCCAAATAAAAATAGTAAGCTTGTTGATATGGCACCAATGCCACTACCAAAAGCGATTTTGCTTGGGTCGATCAGATAAGCGGTGGCATT
>NZ_JBPYDC010000759.1:0-850 GCF_051847575.1 Psychrobacter sp. 1U2 | reverse complement strand
TTGGTAAAACAACGACAGCCGCCGCACTTGCCAGCCATTATGCGACTCAGCAAAAAAAGACACTCATTATTTCCACTGATCCAGCGCATAGCTTGGGCGATGTATTAAATGTAGCGCTCAGTGACGAGAAGACAGCAATTACCCCTTACCTTGATGCGCTTGAGCTCAATCCAGATGTTATCGTTGATAACCATTTTGCACAGGTCGAACGTACCATTAAAGGTTATGCCAATCCTGACATGATGCCCAAGATTCGTGAGCATCTACGTCTGTCAAAGTCTGCGCCGGGAGCACAAGAGGCCGCCATGCTCGAGTCTATGTGTCAGCACTTGGTGGCGGCAGCGGATGCTGACTCTGATAAAAGGTACGAGCATATAATCTTTGATACCGCACCAACGGGGCATACCTTGCGCTTATTAGTATTGCCAGAGATGATGGGAGCGTGGACGGATGGATTATTAGCCCAGCAGCGGCGGCAGTCTAAGTTACGCTCGGCAGCAACGAGCTTGGATTTAGATAAGAACAATGGTAAAGACAATGTCTCAAATCCCTTCGCTAAGCAAAAACCAGATCGCTGGGAGCAGGCAGTATCCGTCCTAGAAAAACGCAAGCAGCTGTTTCGTGAAGCAGGGTTGTTACTCCATGATCGTAAGCAAACGGCCATTGTGTTGGTGATGACTGCCGATGTACTGCCATTGGCAGAAACTAAGCGCGCCATCCAGCAATTAGAAGAAACCAAACTCACGCCAGCGGCAATCGTAGTTAATCAGCTGATAACGCCTACGCAAACCGATGAGTTTTGGCGCACACGTGCGAATAGACAGCAAGGATTGATGAAGGAGATTGAAAG
>NZ_JBPYDC010000758.1:0-850 GCF_051847575.1 Psychrobacter sp. 1U2 | reverse complement strand
AACATCGTTAAAGCTTGATCAAAGGCCTTAGAGGATACGGCAGTTACAAGCACCCCATGAGCACCGCCGATCTCTTTTTGTAGATACTCACCAGGATCGGTATTCTTGGCATTAACGGTAACTGTTGCGCCTAGTTTTTTGGCAAATTCAAGCTTCTCATCGTCAATATCGACAGCGGCAACGTTGAGTCCCATAGCAGTAGCGTACTGTACCGCCATGTGACCAAGTCCACCGATACCTGAAATAACGACCCAATCACCCGGCTTGGTGTCGGTCATTTTTAGACCTTTATACACCGTAACACCTGCACATAGGACTGGTGCAATCTCAACAGAGTCAACACTCTCAGGGATGATGCCCACATAGTCAGCATCTGCTAATACGTATTCTGCAAAGCTACCATTTACTGAATAGCCAGAGTTTTTTTGTTTTAGACATAGAGTCTCCCAACCGCCTAAGCAGTGGGTGCAGTGACCACAGGCAGAGTAGAGCCAAGGGACACCAACTCGGTCGCCTTCTTTGACATGATGTACGTTTTCGCCAACAGCGGTAATGAGGCCGACGCCTTCGTGTCCGGGGATAAATGGTGGGCTTGGTTTGACTGGCCAATCTCCTTCAACCGCATGCAAATCAGTATGACAAACACCCGATGCTTGCATTTTTACCACAATCTGACCGGCGCCTGGGGTCGGGATGTCAACTTCTTCAATCTGCAGAGGTTGATTGAACTCATGTAGAACAGCCGCTTTCATTTTATTACTCATAAGGTAACTCCTTATTAATAGCAGTCACTAACGCTCAACTCAATCGTTCAAACCGCCAATTATTTTACCTATAGATGATTAGTAAG
>NZ_JBPYDC010000757.1:0-850 GCF_051847575.1 Psychrobacter sp. 1U2 | reverse complement strand
AAACCACTCTTTACCATGCGCGTATAAATCATCGAGCGTTCCAAAAGCATTGGTGTCACTGACCCCTTTTGCACGCTGATAGACCAATGCCCGCTGTTGACGTGAAAACGGTACTTGTTCTTTATCGTCCTCAAGCAAATACTGACGAATCTCGGGGCGAAAATCCTCTAGTACGTAACGAATATGACCTGCGACAGGGTAGTTGTTTAAGATGGAATGCTTGGATTGAACTAGATCATAAATACCTAAACCTACTGCCAAACCACCAATAACAATCAACCACCAGTTGATTAATAATAGCCCTGCCAAAAAAATTAAAATAGAGGCACCAAAGGTACTATAGCGTAGTAGCAGTCCTGTGATGTAAGGGCGACTGTGTTTGGGTTCAGGATTTAGATTGGTACGAGATTGGGGCATAGCAAGGCTCGGCAGTAATACGTAAAGATTAAAAAGGCGATAATAATCGAAAGAGCAAGTAGATCAAAAAACCCCTCTTTTATCATTATTAAGCACAAATAACGCGCTCAAATTTATCGCCTATATCATACACATATGATATCACTGCATAGCGGTATTTGAGTAACAATGTGCTAATGTGGTTATTATAATGTTCATACTCATAGGTGGCTTAACAGACGACTTGCACCAGTATTTTATCGTCATCAATAGCATTAAACTTAATTTCAACGGGCAAGAACTGCTCAATCAACCACGCTTGCGTCTCAGTATGCCCACTAATCATACGCGCTGTAAATTCACCACCACCTGACAAGGCTAAAGGTAATAGTAGCTGATCGGTTGAATATTCGTCGACCAGCGCATCCGTTTGAAATAGATAACGTTTCACCAG
>NZ_JBPYDC010000756.1:0-851 GCF_051847575.1 Psychrobacter sp. 1U2 | reverse complement strand
CCAAAAGCATCTTCGATATCGCTGGCGCTGGTTGCCGTTGATGCCGCCATATTAAGCTCAGCACTGGCTTGTTGGAAATCTTCTGAACGAGCAATAAAATCATCGTTGTTGCTCCAAACTTCTTCTTTTGCATTACCAACAGCTTCAGCATCTACAAAATGATTCCAAGGGGTCTTAGACTCTTCCGCCAAAAACGCGGCTTGCTCTTGAAATACTTCAGCGTCAAAGGTATCTGGTTCTTTGACCATGCCGCCCATGACCTTCATTGAATCGCCATAATTTTTCATAATATCTTGACGCGCTTTAACATCAGGATGAGTAGGGCTGCTACAAGCGGTGATGCCAAGTGCCGCTGCCATAAGCGTAACGCAGAAGATTGATTTTATCGATTTGTTAGCGTGAACTTGTGTCATGTATATAACTCCTTTATACGTGGCTAATAGGAAGCATCTAACCAATGCCAATCCTTAAATGAGATGGTTATGTAAAATATAAAATAGACGCTTATAAACAATGGTTACTCATAAGTGTCTATTCTATATGCATTGTCTTTAATGTAACGGTGGAAGCTACGATAGATGTAGGTCTCTTGCGTACACTTTTGTAAGCGCATGTAACTTTATAATTAATAGCACTATAAAAATAAAGGTCAGCTATAAAAGCTGACCTTCATTCGTAATTGGATACGATGCTGTCCATAAAGAATAGACAGTTTATAAAATATCGTTAGGTATAAGCGCAATACAATGACCACTAGCAATACAATGACCACTATACGGTATAGATTATACTAAAAATACTGATTGACCATTGTAAGCTCCATTATGCCAACAAGGATTATAAAGTCAACC
>NZ_JBPYDC010000755.1:0-851 GCF_051847575.1 Psychrobacter sp. 1U2 | reverse complement strand
GACAATACAATTTGGATAAATTTGTCGTTGAATGTCTGATTGGCTTGCGATAAAGTGAAGCTAATTTAGACTGGTCTATTTATCCTTAATGATCAATGTTACCTATTATTAGTGATATTTGTGACTAACGATACTTGTAATTAATGATACCTAGGCTTGTTTATTTTACTCTTCACGACGCAATCTATTAATATATTAATTATACTAAACTAAAGAGGTTAACTCATATCGCCATGTCTGACGACGCTCCAAGCCCGAGTAGTTGGTCGATGCGCGGCTTAAAACGCTGGCTATCGACCGCCCCTGAAACCCGTGATGAATTGATTCGTTTGGTACAAGACTCCCGTCAGTTCTTAGAGCCAGACACAGTTGATATGCTCGAAGGTGTACTGGACTTGCCAGCCACACAAGTACGTGAAATTATGACACCGCGTCCGCAAGTGATTGGCTTGCACGAAAGCAACAACCTTGCTGATGTGATGGACATTATCCTTGATACCACGCATTCACGCTATCCTGTTTTTGACAGTCAAGACGATGATGCCGTTATTGGTATTTTACTTGCCAAAGATTTGATTCCTATTCTTGTTCATATGGTGCGCGATCAAGAAGATAAAATCGACAGCAAACGTCTAAAAGACTTGGTACGTCAACCTCTCTATATTAGTGAAACTGCGCGCTCTGATACGTTACTGCGCTCATTACAGCGCACTCAAGTACACATGGCGATTGTGGTCGATGAGTTTGGAAATTTTGCAGGCGTAGTCACGATGGAGGACTTGTTAGAAGAAATCGTCGGTGACATCGTCGATGAGCACGATGATTTCGATGAAGATAGCGACATTAATAAT